>JAZANE010000141.1:0-2849 GCA_036228785.1 Chloroflexota bacterium | reverse complement strand
TCTCTCTCAGCAGGATTCCCATCTCCCAAAGATAATTTTAATTCAAAGTTTTGATCAAATTTATATATCTTATGCCCACTATCATCTACACACCAAATATTGTCCTCATAATCAAGAAGAATAGAATGTGGTCTTACAAACCTAGAACCTTCCCACGTCTGTAACTTATAATCTATTCTAAGGACTTCAACCTTTACCTCTCCAAATGGATCATCATTACCCCATGAAGTCTTTAGATTTCCATTTTTATCAAAAATTAATAAAGGAACATTTCCTCTGTTAAAAACATAAACATTATCATTGCTATCTACTGATACACTTGTAGCTTCTCTTAACCATATTCCATGAGGGATTTTAGGCCAAAATTTTACTGCTTCATAATTATTAGTCATAGTTTATCCATAATATAATCTATCCTAAATTTATGTCAGTAGTAGAAGCATTTTTTAAAACTTTTTTTAGATCGCTATATAAATTCAAAGTTGGATCAGTATCAATTAATAATTCTGCTTCGCTATTAACTTGTCTTATAAGATCAAAATCTAAAGGATCTGCAAGTCTGTATTCAGAAGACCATCCACTTTGTTTTGTTTTATCAATTTCTCCAGGTCCTCTAATTTTTAAATCTTCCTCAGAAAGTACAAAGCCATCATTACTTTTTACTAACGCCATCATTCTTTTTTCAGTTAGTTCATTGATTTCATCTGATGAGACTATAATGCATTTAGACTCTCTATCTCCTCTTCCTACTCTTCCTCTAAGTTGATGGAGCTGAGAAATTCCAAATCTCTCAGCAGAATTTATAACAATAAGGGAAGCATTAGGAATATCTACTCCAACCTCTATGATTGGAGTACTTACCAAAATATCTATTTGGCCTCTACGTAACTTTTCCATTATTTTTTGTTTTTCATCAATTTTCATCCTTCCATGTAAAAGCATTATCTTATACTTTGAAAGATGAGTATCTATAAGTTTCTGATATTCTTGAGTTACTGAAGAAACTTCAATTTTTTCAGAAGTATCAATGTGTGGACATACATAAAAAATCTGAGCTCCTTTTTTTAGCTCTTCTTCTAAATCAGATAACACATCTACAAATTGGCTATTTTTTTTCCATATAGTCTTAACATCTCTTTTTCTGTTTGGCATTGTCTTTATTGTTGATAAAGATAAATCTCCATAAAGAGTCATACTTAATGTTCTAGGTATTGGAGTAGCTGACATAGCTAATAGATTAGGTATTGGTTTTCTTTTTAACAATAAATTTCTCTGATCTACGCCAAATCTTTGCTGTTCATCAATAACAACTAATCCAGATAAATTATCTGAAATTTTTTCTTGGAGTAAGGCGTGAGTTCCTACAACTATATCTAATTCTTTACTCAAAATCATTGACCTGGTTTTATCTTTTATCTTTTGAGGAATTGAACCTGTTAGAAGAGCTATTTTTATCTTGTTTTTAATATTACAAATCCTAATATTATCATCATATCCAAACTCTATTGATGCATTTACCAGATTAGATAAATTGATAAAATGCTGCTCAGCTAAGACTTCAGTAGGAGCTAATAAGACACCTTGTTTTTTTTCCATTGCAGTACATAGTAGAGCAATTAATGCAATTATTGTTTTACCTGAACCAACTTCTCCTTGCAGTAACCTAGCCATAGGTAATTTTGAGGATAGATCATTATCGATTTCATGAATAGAATAAACTTGATCCTTAGTCAACTTAAAGGGTAAAAATTTCTTTATTATTGAATAGTTTTTTGAAAATGATTGATATGAATAAGAAGAAGTATTTTTTTCTCTCTGTTTTTTTCTATATTTTACAGAAATTTGATTTTGAAAGACTTCATGAAAGGCAAAGCTTTTTTGAGCTTTATTTTTCTCAACTTCACTTTTAGCAAAATGCAGTTTTTTGATTGAATCTTTCAATGTAAATAAATTATTTCTTTCTAGAATTTCTTTTGGGACAAAATTAACAAATTTATCTAAAGCATTTGACTTAATTGCGCTTGAAATTCTAGTCTTAATTACTTCCTGAGAAAGTCTTTCTGTTGAATGATATACTGGCTGAAGATAATCAAATCTCTTTATACTCTGTGTAAAAAGTTCATAATCAGGATTATTAAATTGAAGAGTATTTCTAAATTTTTTTACTGAACCTGCTAAAGCTATTTTGCTACCAACTTTAAACTTTCTAATTAAGAATGACATGTTGAAAAATGTAGCAGTAATTGAACCTGTTTTATCGGAAACAACAATTTGAGAAGCGTTCAACTTTTTTATCAATGTTTTTTTTGTAATATTCCCTATAATTGTTGCGCTTTCATCAATAGATAAATTTTTTATATTCTTAATGTTTGTATAGTCTTCATATCTAAATGGAAAATGCAGAACCAAGTCTTCTAAATTAAAAACACCTATATTTGAAAATTTAGTAATATGCCTTCTATCCATAAATGGTAAAGTTTCTATAGGAGTCTCAAGAGGCAAATTTTTGACTAGTAATTCGTTTGAAATTTTTTCTTCAATAATCTTTATTTCATATGAAATTTTAGATATTAGATTCTTTACCCAAATATGTCTTTCACCTACACCCAGATTTTTATAGTTTCTTGTTTTCATAGGATAAACATCTCTTATCCACGGCATATCCTTGTAAGAATTTATAAGCAGGTTATCTAAGCCTAGCTCAACAGATTGATCGTTCAGACCGAGGTGAAATTCCTGAGAAAGTATCGATGATAAAACTCTCAGTCGCTTAACTTTCTTTGAAGATTGCAATTCTTTACTCCGAAGAAATAAATCCTACTCCAAATGCGCCAGGACCAAGATGAGTT
>JAZANE010000140.1:0-3716 GCA_036228785.1 Chloroflexota bacterium | reverse complement strand
GATATATAGTATCAATTAAAAAAGCAATACTTTATTTTTATATAATTTTATTTCGTTCTAAAATATGTATGTTTTTTTTCTACATATCCTCACATATAATGATACACAGTATCAATTAATAATTAGTTTTTATCGTAACCTTACAGGTCCTTAATCATATGTGAGATCATATTAATCTGATAATATGGGTCTTTTTTTAGGAATGCCGTTTCTTCTTGGAAAATTTACTGGAGTTGATTTATGTTTTTCCCAAATTATAAAATGATCTGTTGGTAATGAATTTGGTATTATAACTTTTTCGACTAATGTTTTTTTTGAACCTAATAATTCAGAAATATACTTTGATTCATCTATTTCAACATTTGGCAACTTCCCTTTTGCAGTTATTACTTTTCCACCAACTCTTACTAGTGGTAATGTTAGTTCAGCTAGTGTTGGTAATTTAGCTAAAGCTCTTGTTAGCACAAAGTCGTATGATTCTCTCTTACTAGATTGGCCTAAATTTTCTGCTCTTTCGTTCTCTATATTTACATTCCTAAGATTTAATTTATTGATTACTTCTTCTAGGAAAGAACATTTCTTTTGAGATGGTTCGCATAATGATAGGTGTATTTCAGGATAAAATATTTTTATTGGAATTGAAGGAATGCCTGCTCCAGTTCCAACGTCAAGAAAATTATAATTTAGATTTGAAAAATCTTTTTTCAAAAAAATTATATACCTTAGAGATCTGATGAATAGTTCATTTGAAATATTACTCCACCCCACCAAGGATGTAAGATTGAATTCTTTTGATGATTTTTCAATCATGACGAAATAATCGTATAAATTATTCAATTTTTGATCATCAAAAGAAATTTTTAATTCTTTAATTTTATTAAGAAAATTTTTATTAATTTCTTCCATACCTTTAAATATAATTCATTTATGTTTCTTACACCGAGTAAATTTTCTTGATGATGTTTATAATATTCCATAACAATCATATAAAATTCACACAATAAGGATGATTAGTTCATATGAAAATATGTGTTTGTATAAAAGAAGTTCCGGACTCTGATATTCCATCTAATAAACTTCAAATAGATACTGTAAAAAACAAGTTGATTCCTACAGAAAATGTGTCGAACATTGTTAATGGGTTTGACTTAAATGCCGTTGAGTTAGCTCTTAGATTTTCTGAAAATCACGAAGATTCTTCAGTGACTATAATTTCTATAGGAAATAATCTCACTAGCGACGTTATTAAGAAACCTATAGCTATGGGTGCTGATGAAATTATAACTTGTGAAGATCCGCTAATTGAAGAAACGGATATTTTAGGAATATCGCTTATTTTATCTAAAATTATTAGAAAAACAGGACCTTATGATATTATTTTTTGCGGTCGCCACGCATCAGATTTTGATAATGCGAGCGTACCTTTTGGATTGTCAGAAAATCTCTCTATACCCATAGTAAATATTGTCAAAGATATAAAAATTCAAGATCAAAAATTGCAAATGGAAAGAGTTATTACTGATGGTTTTCAAAAAGTAGAGGCTGAAATACCTGTGATAGTAACTACAGGTAATCAGGTAGGAGATCCAAGATATCCAACATTAAAAGGTATTATGAGTGCTTCAAAAAAAGAAATCACTAAAATTTCACTAAATGATTTAGAAATTTCCAATGAAGATATAAATCCAAAAATTAGAATAGAGCAAGTTTACTTTCCTGAGAATGATAACAAGGTTGAAATTATAGAAGGAAATTCAACTAAAGAAAAAGCAATAAATCTTATATCAAAGTTAAAAGAAGAAGGTGTGATTTAATTGAAAGTTTTATCTATATTAGTGAATGAGAATGAAAAAATTGATGATTCATCTTTAGAAGTTTTTTCATTCGTTGATAATTTACCTGATGTAGATTCGTCTTCAGCGTTAGTATTCGGGGGTGACAAGCTATCTGTATCAAAATTACCCGTAGACGACATTTTTTTTATTTCTACAGAAAATCAAGTAGTTAATCCTAACGACATTTTATTAACCATAGATAAATTTATTGATGAAAATAAGTTTGATATTATAATTTTTCAAAAAGATGATTTATCAAACTATGTTGCTCCTTCTATTTCATTTAGAAAAGCTATTCCATACTTACCTGATATAAAAAAATTTATTTCTAAAGAAAAAAATTTTTTAAGGCTAGTTAGGCCTATTCACGGAGAGTCAGCTGAGGCTATTTATTCAGTTAATATAGAAAATTCAGTAATACTAAAATTGAGAAAAAGTTCTTTTGAACCAAAGTCACTTAGTGGTTTAGATAAAGATGTGAAAGAAATTTTACTTGAATCTGAAAAAGATAAGACTTTTAATATCTTAGAAACTAATAAGGCTGAACCAGAAGGTATTCAACTGGATGATGCAGATATTGTTATATCTGGCGGTAGAGGTATTGGAGGTAAAGAGGGCTTTGAAAAAATAAAAGAACTTGCGAACATTCTTAATGGAGCTGTAGGTGCATCTAGGGCAGCTGTAGAATCTGAATGGATAGAAACAACTCAACTTGTTGGGCTTACAGGAAAATGGATAAGTCCAAATCTATATTTTACTTTTGGAATATCTGGGGCCAGTCAGCACCTTGCTGGTTGTATAAATTCAAAAAATATTGTAGCAGTAAATAATGATCCTGATGCATCAATTTTTCTTCATTCTAAATTTGGAGTTATTGCTGATTGTAACGACTTTTTGGGTGAAGTTATAGAAGAGATAAAAAATATTCAGTAAAGTTTGATCAAGAAATTCTCTAAATTTATAATATTTTTTTCTTTTATTCTTATAATTGTGTTCGTTAGAGATGTAGAAAGAATATCTAATATAGAAAAACTTATTGTTACTCATAAGTTTAATATTTTATTTTGGGAATTAGAAAAATTACCAAAAAAAATATTAAATTTTACGGGCTCTAGAAATCTTACTGACGAAGAGGTAAGAAAAGAAATTCATGAAGAGAGCATTTCTCGAGATGATTTAGAAGAATTTTTTCAAGAAGAGGTGTCTTACAGAATTAAGGAAACCTTATCAATGAAGTTTTTGTTTCCACCTTTGAGATTCTCAATTGAAAATCCTCCAAAAGTTTTGGTTATTTCGCCAAGAGATAAAATTTTTCAAAAAAGAGCAATTTTACTAAACTATCAAATCCCAGAAGAAGAAATCATACACATAGAAAATAGTATTGATAGTATGAATTATTCATCAATTATTTTGGATACTGGAGGTTTTGCTGCATATCCAAGTATCATAAAGCCTAGTAAAAATTTTGATTTTTTATTCTCAACAATTGCTCATGAATGGTTGCATCATTATCTAATTTTTTCGCCATTAGGTCGATCTTATTTCAAAGGAGGAGAGATGGTATCTATAAATGAAACATTAGCTGATCTATTTGCAAGCGAAATATTAGGAAAGCCTGATGAAAGAAAACCTTCTCATAATAAATTTAGGATAATGATGAAAGAGACGAGGCAACGGGTTGATGATTTACTTGAAAAGGGATTATTAGATGAGGCTGAATTTTATATGAATAAAAGGAAGGAATTTATTAATTCTGAAGGATATTCCATTAGAAAAATCAATCAAGCATACTTTGCTTTTCATGGAAATTATGGTGATTCACCTTCTTCTACTCATGATTATGATAAAGATCTAAAGTATCTTTTGAGTACCTATAATTCA
>JAZANE010000139.1:0-9509 GCA_036228785.1 Chloroflexota bacterium | reverse complement strand
AGAAAATGAGTGGATTGATAACAGTAGTTAAAACATGGCGGAGGGGACAGGATTCGAACCTGCGGTACCCTTACGGATACTCCTGTTTTCAAGACAGACGCTTTCAACCACTCAGCCACCCCTCCATATTTAAAACAACATTCTAATTATATAAGAAATTACTCTAAACTACCCCAGCTTGAGCCTGTTTTTATATCTACTAGTACAGGGACATCAAGTTTTATAGCCTCAGGCATAATTTCATTTATCATTGATCCAAGTTCCATAAGTTCTCCTGGTGCAACTTCAAATATCAGTTCATCATGAACTTGAACTAACATTTTTGATCTCATTCCTTCATACCTTATTTTTTGACCTAATTTAATCATTGCAACTTTTATTATCTCTGCAGCAGTTCCTTGAATAGGCATATTAATCGCAATTCTTTCTGCAAAACCCCTAATTCTAGCATTTGGAGAATTTATATCTTCAAGATATCTTTTTCTTCCAAGCAATGTTTTTGAGTAGCCAGTCTTTTTTGAGTTATCAATTTGTAGTTTTTGAAAGTCCTTGATGCCCGGATATTTTCCAAAATATAAATCAATAAATTGCTTACCTTGTTCTCTTGATAAGTCTGTTTGTTGTGCAACTCCATGTGGACCTAGTCCATATAAAACACCAAAATTAAGGATTTTTGCAATTCTTCTTTGCTCTGAGTTTACATCATTGGTTTCATACATTAGTTTAGCTGTTGAATTATGTATATCTTCACCATTATTGAAAGCCTTAACTAAATTTTCTTCTTTAGAAAGATGAGCCAAAACTCTTAATTCTATTTGTGAGTAGTCAACAGAAAGCATTTGATAATTTTTTTTATAATCTACAACAAAAGCTGATCTTACTTGTTTTCCAATTTTTGATCTCACAGGAATATTTTGTACATTTGGATTTTGACTTGAAAGCCTTCCAGTAGAAGTTCCAATTTGATTAAATGTTGTATGTATTTTTTTTGTTTTTTTACTTACTAAACTTGGTAACGAATCAACGTAAGTAGATTTAAGTTTTGCGAGCTCTCTATATTTTAGAATTCCTGAAGAAATTTGTTGCACTCTTTCATCTAGATCTTTATCTTTTGAGTATTTTTCAAGAACTTCTGCATCAACTGAAATTCCTGTCTTAGTTTTTTTTATTGGTGGTGCATTTAGATTTTCTACCAATATTTCTGAAAGTTGTTTTCCTGAATTTAAGTTGAATTCTTTTTCTGGATAAATATTATGAATAGTATTTTCTATCTCGTTTAGGTCTATTTCTAGTTTATTTGACATATTTTCTAGCAAATTTATATCTAAATTTATTCCACTAAATTGCATATCTATAATTTCATTAATTAGAGGAATTTCTACATTGTAGAAAAGATTTTCTTGATCGAATTTTTTTAATTCTTCTATAAAAAAATTTCTTAGTTTGAATGTTATTAATGAATCTGCTGCAGCATATTTATAAACTTTACTAATATCTATTTGATTAAGAGTTTTTTGATTTTTTCCAGTTCCTATTAATTCTTCTATATTTGTCATCTTTATGTTGAGTATTTCTTCTGATAATGACTTTAGGCCTAAACGTTTTCTGTTACATAATGATGCTGCTATGACTGTATCAAAATTCAAATTATTTACGTCTATTCCATAACTTTTTAGTACCATCAAATCAAAATTGGCATTGTGAGCTGATTTTGATATTTTGGGATTTAAGAAAAGTTCTTTTATCTTCTCGTAGATATTTTTATCAAAAAAGACATTTTCATTGTCATGTTTTATAACTAAATACCATGCTAAGTTTTCTGAATTACTAAATGATATTCCTATAATTTCGTCATCTATAGTATTTAATCCAGTAGTTTCTGTATCAAAAGAAAAATGGTCAGAATTAATTAAGTCATTAAACATTTTTTCAAAGGAATTTTGATCATTTACTAAAATCAAATTTTCTTCTGGAATAGCTTCATAGTTATTTAAAATAGATTTATTATCTGATAAATTATCATCAAAATTAATAATTGATCTTAAGTTGTTTAAACTATTTCTAAGTTCATAACTCTCGAATACTCTAATGATTTCATTAATATTATGATTTGAAAATTTACATTTATTTATTTCAAAATCAATATCAACATCTCTTACAATGTTTGTTAGTTCTAAACATTTCTTTGCAATCTCAATATTTTCAGTCATAATAGCTTGTATTCTTTTTGCGCCTCTAAGTTCAACATTCTCTATTTTTTCTAAGTTATCAAATAAATTATCAAAGTGTCCGAATTCTAATAGTAATGTTCTGGCAGCTTTTTTTCCTACTCCTGGAACCCCAGGAATATTATCTGATGGATCTCCTTCCAAGGCTTTTATTTCTGCTACAAATTCTGGTCCCAACCCATCATATCTTTCTTTTACTTTTTCAGGATCATATATCCTAATATCTCCAAATCCAGAATACATTAAGACTTTAGTTTGTTCGTTTACTAGTTGTAATTGATCAGCGTCTCCGGTCAGGATTAGGGATTCAAAATGGTTTTGATTAGCAATTGAACTTATTGTTCCAACAAGATCATCCGCTTCAAATCCATCTTTTTCAAATACTGGTATGCCTAATGAATCTAATAAATCTATGGCTATTGGTATCTGTTTGTGTAAATCTGGATCAGCAGGCGGTCTTTGAGCTTTATATTCTGGAAAAATTTCATCTCTAAATGTCTTAGCTTTTGTATCAAAACATACAGCTATGTGTGTAATTCCATTTTCTCTTATGGATTTTATTAATGTGTTTATAAATCCATAAGCTCCTCTAGTATCAATATTATTTGAATTAAGTCTTTCTGGAATTGAAAACCATGCTCTAAAAACCATAGCATGACCATCGACAATTAAAAGTTTTTCTTTTTTCATACTCATAATATGATACTAATGATAATTTTTATTTTTCTCAATCAACAGTTATTATCTTATGAGTTTTCTTACCTTTAGAAATTATTATTACTTTATCTGCTTTAAGGTCACTATATGCAATATTTTTTTCGGGATCCAATATCTTGTTTCCATTAATTGAGATACCACCTTGAGAAATCAATCTTTTTGATTCACCAAGAGATTTACAAAGATCAAATTCAACTGTTAAATGTTGAATAGTTATCCCTTCATCAATTTTTTCCCTACTAAGATTAGAAGATTTATCGGAGTTTTTATATAAATCTTCATAGTCTGTATTCTTAAGTACTTCCCAATTCCCTTTATTCAAACCCTCTGTTTGACGTAGAGCATCATCTAGACCTTTTTTACCATGAACAAGAAATGTGATTTCTTTAGCAAGATATATTTGAGCTTCTCTTTTAAATGGTTCTTTGATTGTAACTGATTTCAATTCTTCAAAATCTTTTTGGTCAATATCTGTAAATAATTTTATATAATCTAAAACTTCTTCATCTGATGAGTTGAAAAAATATTGGAATAATTTATATGGTATTGTTACTTCACTATCAAGAGTTACTGCTCCATCTACACTTTTTCCAAATTTTTCTCCACTAGAAGTTGTAAGAAGGGGATATGTGATTCCATGAGCTTTATTTTTAGAGTTGACTTTTCTTATCAAATCTACTCCTGAAACTATGTTACCCCATTGATCAGAACCTCCCATTTGAAAAGTACAGTTATACTCTTCGAATAGATATAAAAAATCGTAAGCTTGAAGTAATTGGTATGAAAACTCTGTAAATGAAATTCCTTCATCTCGAGATAATCTACTTTTTACAGAATCTTTACTCATCATATTATTTATGTTGAAAAATTTTCCTGTATCTCTAAGAAAGTCAATTAGATTAATCTTTTTCAACCACTTTGCATTATTTATTATTTTTGCAGGATTTTTTTTGGAATCAAAATCAAGAAATTTTTCTAGCTGTGATCTTATTCCTTGTAAATTTTCTTCTATTTTTTCTAGAGATAATAATTTTCTTTCATCAGATCTACCTGAAGGATCTCCTATCATTCCAGTTCCACCACCTATAATTACAATAGGCGAGTGTCCATACTTTTGAAGCCTTTGAAGGCCTAGTATTGGTATTAGGTTTCCAATATGAAGGCTTTTGGCTGTCGGATCAAATCCGTTATAACAGGTTATATTTCCATTAATTAATTCAGTGTCAGCACCCGTAGTGAAATCCTTTAAGGCATTTCTCCATCGTAATTCTTCAATTATATTTTTGAAATTAGGCATTTTCTAAAATGTTTGTAATTTGAATAATATCTTTATCAATTTGAAATCTTAATTCTTCTAATGAATCATAATTTTCTTGATTTCTAATCTTACTTATAATTGATATTTCTATTAATTCTCCATAAATATTTTTGTTAAAGTCTATTATATATACTTCAATTTTTCTCGAATCATCCGTCTTTATTACAGGTCTATTTCCTATAGATAATGCTCCTTTATACATTTGGTTATTCACATTAACTTTAACGGCATATATTCCATCGCCAGGAATAATAAGATCTTTTGAAACAGATAGATTTGCAGTTGGTATACCTATGGTTCTTCCTATTTTATCTCCTGTTTCAACTTTTCCAGAAATCCTGAAAGTTCTTCCTATCATAGAATTTGCTTTATCTATTTCTCCATTAGAAATATGTGTTGAGACACTTGAAGAAGAAACGATTTTATTATCATCTAAAGACATTTTTATAGAATTAAAACTAATTTTTAACTCTTCACATGTTTCTTTAAGATCATTACCATTTTTTTGATCATTTCCTATTTTAGTATCTTCACTAACAACTAAAGAAGTCAGATTTATTTTATTTTTAAGTATTTCTAAGAATTTTTTTGCAGAAATATTTCTTATTTTATTATCAAAATTTATCTTAATAACCTTATCTACTTTTTGTGACTTAATATTTTGAATTCTTTCTTCAAAAGGAATAATATAAGGCCTACTCAAAGAAGGGTTAATGATTTCTCTTGGACGCAATTCAAAAACTAATACTATAGATAAAAGATTATTAATTTTGGAAATTTTTACTAATTCTTTAAATAATTTTTGATGACCTTTGTGGACTCCATCAAAAGTTCCTATACAAAGGGAAGTTCCATTAGTAGAAACTTCTTCTGATAATTGATCAATTATTTCTTGAAAAGAATTATCCATTTAAATTAATTTAGCAGATTATTGGCTTCTAAAATTATCTCTTCTGTTTTTTCCCATCCAACACATTTGTCAGTTATAGAAACACCAAATTCTAAATCTTCCGCATTTCCTAATGATTGATTCCCAGGATTAATATTACCTTCTAACATTATTCCTATAATCTTTTCGTTTCCTGCTAGTCTTTGTTCTATAACTTCTTTGAAAACAATCGGTTGCCTATTATGATCTTTATTAGAATTTCCATGCGCACAATCAACAACTATGTTTGGCACTAGATTGTTTTTCTTCAGTAATTCTTGAGCATCATTTATTGAATCTTTATCATAGTTAGGACCTGATGCTCCGCCACGAAGAATTATATGATTAGCTTTATTTCCTTTTGTTATTACTATTGATGTTTTTCCATCATTATCAATACCAAGAAATGCATGTTCTCCATTGCATGCTATCATTCCATCAATTGCTAGTTGAACTGAACCACCTGTACCATTCTTAAAACCAATTGGCATTGATAATCCACTAGCCATTTGTCGGTGAGTCTGACTTTCTGCTGTTCTAGCTCCTATAGCACCCCAAGAAACTAAATCTCCAATATATTGAGGTGTAAAAGGATCTAAAAATTCTGTTGCGGTAGGAAGGCCTATTCTTGTTACTTCTGATAAAAATTTTCTAGCTGTTTCTATTCCTTTTGGAATATTGTAACTTCCATTTAAGTCAGGATCGTTGATAAGTCCCTTCCAACCTACAGTAGTTCTTGGTTTTACAAAATATACCCTCATTACTATATAAATATTTTTACTAACTTTATCAGCGAGTTCTTTTAGTTTTTCAGCATACTCAATTCCTGCTTTTGTGTCATGTATTGAGCAAGGACCCATTAGAAGAAGTAGCCTGCTATCTTTTCCTTCAATAATATTTTCTATAGTTTTTCTTGATTCCTTTATTAACGAAGTTTGTTGTTCTGAAGAAGGGTATTTTTTTTGATAAAACTCAGGAGATGATAAATTTGATAGTTCTCTGATATTTATATTTGTTATATTTGTCATTCTTCTTATCCTTTGAATATTTATTAATAAAAAAAAGGCTCTATATTTGAGCCTTTTATTTAATGAAAATTAGAAATTACACACACTAAGCAAAGACTCTAGCGCCTAAAATAATAATATGTATAAATAAACTGTTTCATTTTTTTCTCTAACATCCAGTCTAACTTAATTTAATAATTTTTGTCTACAAATTTATTTTAGATCTGTTCTTAAAACTGTTGCTCCATTTAGATAGACATGTTTTATTTGATCTTGATTTAGGTTAGTATTCCAATGGATTAATATTCTTATACAGCTGCTCAATCCATTGGGATTATCTATTTCTTGCATATTAAGTAATGGAACTGAGTGCAAGGATAAGATTTCTCTTGCAGCTACAGCAGGGAATTCATTAAAAACATCAGATGTAGTAGTAAAAATTATAGATGCAATATTTTCTGAATCTATCTTATTTTCTGAAATCATCTTTTCTAATAATTCTGCTGTAGAACTAACAATTTCTTCTTTGGTATTCTCTGAAACAGTAGTTGCTCCTCTTACACCTCTAACCAACATTAAATATTCCTTATAAAATCTAAATTAGACTTGAAATAAACTTTCCAGCCACATCAACAATATTATCATCTTTTGATTCTCTTATCTTATTGATAAGTGCAGATCCAATAACTGCTGCATCAGCAAATTTACCTATTTCTGTTACATCTGATCTGTTTGATACTCCAAATCCTACTGCAACAGGAACTTTTGAATATTTTTTTACTTTATCAGCTAAAATCTTGACTCTATCAAAAATCACTTTTCTCTCACCTGTTACTCCTAGAACAGAAATACAATATACAAACCCTGTTGCAAGCATACTTGCTTCTTTGATAATTGATTCTGAAGAGTTTACCGATAATAAAGGGATATAAGCTAAATCATACTTTTTAGAAAGTTCAATGACTGATTTAGATTCAAAAACAGGTAAGTCTGCAATAATCAAACCATCTACACCTGATTTTTTTGAGTTTGAACAGAATTTCTCAGAATCATAAGCAATTATATTGTTATAGTACCCCATTAGTACAACAGGAATGCTCAAACCTTTTTCTCTAGCTTTCTTTACTATGTCAAAGCAAATATCAGTATTAACTCCATTATTAAGAGAAATTGTGCTTGAGTATTGTATAGTCAGACCTTCAGCTAAAGGATCACTATTTGGCATTCCAATTTCTATAACCGTTGATCCAGAATTTTCTAATGATAATAATAAATCAACGAAATTCTCTACATTTGGGTACCCACATGTTATAAAAGGTATTACAGATGTTTTTTTATTAGAATTTATTGCTTCAGATATCAAATTTTTCTCCTATTGATACATTATAATGCTTGAGTCGTCATAATAAGTGCAAAAATATTGTGTAATGAGTGCATTATTACGGTGGAGATAACACTTTTAGTTTTATATCTAATAATAGAAAGAGATAATCCTAAAATAGTAGCAGGAATAATTGCACTTGGATCGAAATGAATTATTCCAAACAATATAGAATTAATTATTATGGCATATTTAATTGTATATCTTGAATATAATAATTTATAAATAAATCCCCTAAAAATTATTTCTTCACAAACAGGCGCTACTATACAGGCTAAAAAGAAAATAATTATAAAATTATTATTTAGTGTTTCAATAATTGTTTTTGAATAATCAGAGTTGAAGAATTCAAGATCAAAGTAATTAATTATTGTTCCCCAAAGAATTATTGGAGGCCATGCTAAGAAGTAGTAAAAAAAATACTTAATATCGCTATTTGAAATTTGTTTTAGGCCTAACCATCGAAATTTATTGGTACTATAAATTTTTGATATTATGAACACAAAATATAAGCATCCAAAATCAATAATTAGGATTTGAATAAGTATATTTAAGCTTGATTTTATAAAGAAAGAATTCAGGGTCGTAACTAGAATAGCTACAGTGAATAACTTAACTATTTTTATTCTAGGTATATCTAACTTAGTCCTAAAAAAATCTACACATATATATACAGGAATGATGATGATCAAAAGAAATAACAAAGAAAAAATTGTATTATTACTTTCTTCTATATTTGTATTTTCAAATCCTATAAAAAGATAAGAAAACACATCAAAAAATTGTAAAGAAAGAATTAGTAATATAGCTGAACTAAAAAAAAGAAATAATCCATTAGTTGGTTTTTTCTTTTCTAATTTATCCAAGAAACATCTCCAAATATATTATTTTTATATTGGAAATGGTTAAATTCATTTATCGAATCTTCTAGAGTTATATATTCTCCGTGGCCAGGAAGAATAATTGTCTCTTTGGGTAGTATATATAATTTATTTTTAATTGATTCTAATATCTTACTAAAATTTCTTGAATCAATAGTTTTACCGGGACCGCCTGGAAAAAGAGTATCACCACTAAATAAGAACTTTTGATCAACTGCGTCTAAAAAGTAACAAACTGAACCCTCTGTATGGCCGGGGGTATAAATTAGTTTAAGCCGAATTGATGAATTTTCTATATATGCTTGATTTCTTAGCCTTGTTACTTTTCCCAAATAATTAAGATAGTTAGCATCAACATAACCTATGTATAAATCTAAAAGTCCTAATCGTTCTGCAAAAATATCTAGACCTTCTATATGATCATAATGACCATGAGTAATAAGAATTTTTATTTTATCTATGTTTTCTGACTTATCAAATCTGTTTCTTGGAATTTTATTGATTAATTCCATTGGTTTATTAGGAACATCTATGACTACAGAATTACCATCTTTTTTTGAGCTTATCAGATACGAATTATTACTTAATGAGCCAGAAGTAAATTTTTCTAACTTGATTTTACTATTCTCAAAAATGGTCATGAAGATTGAGGTTCAGGGAATCCTTTTTTTTGCTTAGTAGTATCTGTTTTTTCTTTAGTTTGAGGTTCAGGTTTCGATACCTCTTTAATATTGAGGGTTTTACCTTCCATCAAAGTTTTGAATTGTTCAGCATCAAGTGTTTCATACTTTAGAAGTGCATCAGCTAGTAAATCTAATTGCTTCTTATGCTTTTTAAGAATTTTATTTGCGTTATTTTTTCCTTCTTCAAGTAATGAAGATATTTCTTGATCTATCCTTACGGCAGTTTCTTCAGAATAGTCCTGTTCTTCATTTTGCTCACGCCCAAGAAAAACAGCCTGTTGTTTTTTTCCATATGTTCGTTGTGGTAATTCTTGAATCATTCCATATCTCATAACCATTTCTCTAGCAATTCTTGTAGCTTGCTCA
>JAZANE010000138.1:0-17811 GCA_036228785.1 Chloroflexota bacterium | reverse complement strand
TTCCTTCCAATCCCTTATATCCTGTGCCCCGAATTATATTAAAAAAAATAGTTTCAGTGTGGTCATTGAAGTTATGGCCTAGAAATATATATGGAGTTTTATACTTTTTTGAAAGTTCACAAAATATATTTAGTCTGATTTTTCTTGCTTTTTCTTGAATTCCCTTACTTCTTGGTTTGATAGTTTTATGAAATTTTTCCAATAATAATTTTTCTTTTTTGCAAATTTTAGACACTAATGTTTCATCTGAATATGACTCTTCAGAACGTAATCCATAATTAATATGAGTAACTATTAAGTTTTCTTTAGGATTATTAATAACAGATTTCAAGAAATCTAGTAGTAACCTAGAATCTGGACCTCCTGAAAAACCTACAATAACTTTTGATTCTCCATTGATAATTGATTTAGGTAAACTTAATGCTAGTTTTTTATAAGTTTCATTAATTTTCAACATTTTTTCTCGAAGGTGTCGATAGAATTCTTATTTGTATTTTTGAGATCTTGTTTTTAGATGTTTCTAAAATAGTAAATCTGTTTCCTTTATAGTTTGTAGTGGTGTTTTTTTCTGGTATTGATTGCAATCTATCAATAATAAAACCTGCTAAAGTTTCATATCTTCCTTCTGGTATATCAATATTCATCTCGTCATTAATTTCGTTAATAGATATACTTGCATCTACTATAAACTGTTCATTTGAAACCTTAACTATTTTGCTCTTATTATTACCATTTTCTTCAATGCTCTCTCCAACTATTTTTTCTAGACATCTAGATAATGTTAATAGTCCTGAAATTTCTCCAAATTCATCTATAGCAAGTGTTATTTTATTACCTGTATTTTGAAATTCTTCTAATAATTCATCTAGTAACTTCATTTCTGGAGAAAATAAACATTGCTTAGTTAGGGTACTTATTGATTTATTTATGTCTGCTTTTTCATTTGAAAGATAAAGCATTACTTCTTTAATACTGATAATTCCTATAATGTCGTCCAGTGAACCCTCACAAACAGGAAATCTTGTATGAGAAGTTTTCTTATAAATCTTTAGAAAGCTACTTATTGAAATATTTTTATCAACCCAAATAATTTCAGGTCTTGGAGTCATAATATCTTTTATTTGCATCTCTCCGAATCTAAAAACATTTTCTAACATCTCTCCTTGTGTAACATCTACGGTTCCTTCTTCTTCACCTAAATCAATTAGTTTTCTTAGCTCTCCTGTTGTTACCATAGGATTTTCTTCTATCGTTGATTTCAAAAATGTTCTAGTAATTAATTTTGGAATCATTGCAAATGTCCAAACCGCTGGTGTAGAGATAAACATAAGTCCTCTAATTATATTAATTACCAACAGAGACCACTTATCTGCAACTCTTGTAGAAATCGATTTAGGAGTTAATTCTCCAAATGTAACTACAATTATTGTAGAAATAGCAGTTGCTATAATGACACTTGTTACACTACCTCTACCTACTAGATTTATTATTAATGTTCCTACCAATGTTGCAATCAGTACATTAAGTAGATTCCCAAACAGTAGCAACGTTCCAAAAAACTTCTCGTTTTCTTCAAGAGTTTTCTCAATAGCCTCTGCTTTCTTATTACCTTGATCCGATAAATTTCTTATTCTAACTCTGTTTACGGCTATAATAGATGCTTCAGAAGCACTAATGAATGCGCTTCCAAAAAGAGCTAGAACGATTATTAATATTAAAACTTCCACAATATGATTTTACAATTAAATTCATATTTGAAGAAATATAAAACTAAATCTAGATGATATCTAAGATACTTCGGAATCTTTATTTTCTTGAATTGGATTTATAATTAGATCTTCAATTTTATCTGATATTTCGGGGTTATTCTTGAGAAACTTTCTTACTGATTCCCTACCTTGGCCAAGGCGTTCTCCTTCAAATGAATAGAATGATCCATTTTTTTCAATGATATTTTTCGTTACGCCTATATCCAATAATTCGGCTTCTTTTGATATTCCTTCATTATAAAGTATTTCTAATTCAGCTTTTTTGAAAGGTGGAGCAACTTTATTCTTAACAACTCTGACTCTTACCTTATTACCAATTAAATCCTCACCAATTTTTATTGATTCGGATCTTCTTAGATCTATTCTAACTGAGCTATAAAATTTTAGAGCTCTTCCACCAGGAGTTACTTCTGGAGATCCAAAAATGACTCCAACTTTTTCTCTTAATTGATTAATGAAAATACAAGTCGTATTTGTCTTATGGATTGTCGCTGTAAGTTTTCGTAGCGCTTGAGACATTAATCTTGCTTGTGCTCCGACATGGTAATCTCCCATTTCACCTTCTAATTCAGCCCTGGGAACAAGTGCAGCAACTGAGTCAACTACGATTATATCTAAGGCTCCTGATGCGACTAAGTGGTCAGTAATTTCTAGTGCTTCTTCAGCCGAGTTAGGTTGTGATATTAATAACTCTTTGTTATTAACTCCAATTTTTTGAGCATAACTTGGATCCATCGCATGTTCAACATCTATGTAGGCAGCTTGCCCTCCGTTTTTTTGGGCTTGAGCTAAGCAGGATAGAGCTAGTGTACTTTTACCTGCACTCTCAGCTCCAAAAATTTCAACTATCCTTCCTCTTGGAACGCCTCCAATACCCAATGCTTGATCAAGTCCTATTGATCCTGTTGAAATAGCTTGTATATTCTCTGCCATATCTCCGGATTCATTCATCCGCATGACAGCACCTTTACCAAAGCTTTTTTCTATTTGCTCAATAGTTAGTTCAATTGTTTTGTTCTCAGTTTTGACAGTTTTTTTGTTAGCCACTTTTTCGTCTCCTAGATCATACTATATTTAGAATATAGCACAAATGTTCTAAATAATTCAAGTAATCTGTCAACCCGATTGTTTAATCAGGTCTTGCTCTCAGATTTACGTCAAGTTCCATGTAGTTATAATCTCTAACTACTTCTATTTTTACTATATCCCCAGCTGTAGTGTTAAGTGCTAAATAGGACATTAAGTCTTCAAATGTATCAACTTTGTAATCATTTATTTTAGTTATAATATCTCCATCAAAATTAAGATCAGGTTGCATTGATGAATCTCCTTTAATACCAGCAAGATGAGCAGGACCTTCATTAAGAACATCCAGTATCAAAACTCCCTTAAAATTTTCTTGTACATTTGCTCTTATTCTAGACCCATAATCTAAATTTAATGCATTAATACCTAGGTATGAATACATATGCTTATCTCCATTAACTATACTTGGAACAACTTGTTTCGCAAGGTTTACAGGAACAGCAAAGCCAACTCCTGAATTTTGCCTTGAGTTACTTTTAATCTGAGTATTTATTCCTATTACTTTACCTTCAGAACTAAGTAAAGGTCCTCCAGAATTACCAGGATTTATAGCAGCATCAGTTTGTATAACACTAGGAATTTTATATGGTGTAAAAGTTGAATCCAATGTTCTTCCTATCGCACTAACTATTCCTGTTGTTAATGTGAATTCTTGATCAAAAGGATTTCCTATAGCAAGTGTTAGTTCTCCAGGAGATATGATATCCGAATCATACAATTCAAGAGGTGTGAAACTTTCGTTTGATTGGATTTTTATGATAGCTAAATCTGAGTAAGAATCATAACCTTGAATAATCGCCTGGTATTCGTCATTATTATAAGTTCGGACTATTATAGACGTATTTCTAGAATTTATTGCTGGTTGGATAACATGATAGTTAGTTATTATATTCCCAGAATTATCCCAAAAAAAACCTGAACCGGCACCAGTTTTATTTGCAGGAATACCTCTACTATCTGTGTTATAAAGATTGATTTGAACAACTGACTCTACCACTTCTGAAAATATATCTTTATAGTTATTTTCAAAAATTGTAGAAATTTCACTTGGATTATACTCTTTTTTACTATTTGGTTCTTCCCAATTTTGATTATCGCAAGCCAAGATAAAGTATAAGCTGAGTAATAATACTATTGTCTTTAATTTATTCATAAGTAAATTATAGTTCAGAAATATGAATTTTTTATGAAGATCAATAATCTCTGTAAGTATATTTATAATCTGAAGCTATTGGATATCTTCGATCTCTTCCAAAAGCTAAAGGAGTTATTTTTATACCAGGTGGAGATTGCCTCCTTTTGTACTCATTTCGATCGATCATAGTAAGGATCTCTAATATTTTTTCTTTAGAAATATTTTTTATTATTTTTTGATTATTTACTATTTCCTTAAAAGTTTTTTTATGTTCAATATAAAGTTCAATTATTAGATCCAAAATCTCATAGTCAGGAAGAGTATCATGATCAAATTGGTCAGGCTTAAGCTCAGCTGATGGTAATTTAGTAATAATATTTTTTGGTATTATTTCTTGATTTTTATTAATATGATTAGCTAATTGGTAAACAATTGTTTTTGGGACATCTTTCAATACAGAAAATCCACCTGCCATATCTCCGTATAGTGTAGCATAACCAGTTGCCATTTCTGATTTATTACCAGTAGATAAAACTAACCACGAAAACTTATTTGATATTGACATAATCAAGTTTCCCCTTATTCTAGCCTGAAGATTTTCCTCTGCATTATTTGATTCTGTACCCTCAAATAACTCTTTCAAGCTATTAGTCATTGAACTATGTGATTCTATTATTGGAATATTTATTAGGTCTAACCCTAAATTATCACAAAGTTTTTTAGAATCTGAAACAGAATGTTCAGATGAATATTCTGATGGTAATGTTACTGCCCTTACATTTTCGGTTCCCATTGCTTTGCAAGCAATGGTAGTAACCAATGCTGAATCTATTCCTCCAGAGAGACTTACCAAGCATTTCTCAAAACCATTCTTTTCTGCGTAGTCTTTTGTCCCCAAAATCAAGGCATTAAGAATATCATTTATTCCGGATGTAGTAGAAAGTTTTTTCTTTTTATCTGATTTGATATGTGATTTTATATTTATTTTCTCATTAGTGATTTCAAATTTTTTTGAGGATTTTAACTGTTCTAAATCTTTAGCTTTCAAATCTATAGTTAGCTCCTCACTAGTTTCTATAAAGCTTGGTAGTGCTAATATTTTATTTCCCAAATCATCATAAACAAGTGAACTTCCATCAAAAATCAACTCATCTTGTCCCCCCACTGAATTAACGTAAATAAGATGGGATTTACACTCTTTAGAGACATTTGATAATAGTTTTTCTCTTTGTTCTTTTTTTATTGTATCGAAAGGAGATCCGTTTATATTGATGATGAGGTTACATCCCAATTCTGATTGAATTTTACAAACTTCAAAGTCTTCCCATATATCCTCACAAATACTGATTCCTACCTTCACATCTTGATGATTAAGTGTGATTATTTGATTTCCTGAAGTAAAATATCTTTTTTCATCAAATACCCCATAATTGGGAAGTTTGTTCTTTCTGTAAGTAGCAATTAATTTTTGATTTGAAATTATAGCTGCTGAGTTAAATAATTTATCTTTTTCTTTATCTATAAATCCAACAATAGTTGTTATATTTTTTGTAGAATCAATAATCTGATCTAATGCTTTCAAATTATTATCAACAAAATTTTCACTTAGCACTAAATCTTCAGGCGGATAACCCGTTATTGTTAATTCTGGGAAGCAAACAATATCACATTCATTCTTGATAGCATCAGTAATTTTTTCAATAATTTTTTCTGTATTGGAATAAAGTGAACCAACTTTTGTATTTATTTGATTAATTGATATCTTGATATTAGACATCTTAAGTTCCAATTTTCTATAATTTATTCCTGAAATACCCTCTAACATCTGGAAGCTTAGATTTTCCTTGTAAAAACATATCTATTTTTTTGGCACAGGAACGTCCACTTGCAATTGCATGAACTACTAGTGATTGTCCTCTTTCCATATCTCCACAGGAAAAAACTGAATCTATATTTGTCATTAAATTATTATCAGTCTTTACATTTCCTCTTTCATCAAACTCAACATCAAGATCATTTAGCAAACCCTCTTGAAGAGGATGTACGAATCCCATTGCCAATAAAACCAGATCAGCTTCAATTTCAAATTTACTATTTTCAATAACTTTAAGATCTTGTCTTCCAGTATCCTTATTGTCTATCCATTCAACTTTTTCGCAAATAAGTTTTTCGACATTATTTTTACCAGAGAAATTTTTTGTCATGACACTAAATTCTCTATCACCACCTTCTTCGTGAGCTGAAGATGTTCTCAGGATCATTGGCCATTCGGGCCAAGGATTACCAATTTTTCTAGTTTCAGGTGGTTCTGGCATTATTTCTATTTGTGTTATTTTTTTTGCTCCTTGCCTAATAGATGTCCCTAAACAGTCAGCACCTGTATCTCCTCCTCCAATAATAACAACATTTTTATTCTTAGCAGATATTGGAACTTTTTGAGAATTATCTTCCCAGTTTGGTTGAGACAGAAGTTCCATTGCAAAATGAACTCCATCCAAGTTTCTGCCTTCTATAGGAAGATCTCGCGGAACTGTTGATCCTCCAGCAAGACAGATTGCATCAAATTTATTCATAAGTTCATCTGATTTAATATCAATTCCTACGTTTGTTGAGCACTTAAATTCAATACCTTCTTCTTCAAGTAGATCAATTCTTCTTCTTACGATATTTTTTTCTAGTTTGAACTCAGGGATACCATATCTTAGAAGCCCACCAGGCTCTTCATTTCTTTCAAATACGGTAACGTAATGTCCAGCTCTATTTAACTGCTGAGCAGCAGCAAGACCAGCAGGACCTGATCCAATAACAGCTATTTTCTTATCAGTTCGACTTTTTGGAGGCTCTGGTTTTACTAAACCTGATTCCCATGCTTTTTCTATGATATTCTTTTCAATCATTTCAATTGAAACGGGATCGTTATTAATTGATAAAGTACATGATGCTTCGCAGGGTGCAGGGCAAATTCTTCCTGTGAACTCAGGAAAATTATTAGTGGCTGCTAATCTTTTATAAGCATTCTCCCAATCTTTCTTGTATACAAGATCATTCCATTCAGGTATTAGATTACCTAAGGGACAACCATTATTACAAAAAGGAACTCCACAATCCATGCATCTAGAGGCTTGAACAGAAGCTTCCTCCTTTGACCATGGAATATATATTTCTTTCCAGTTTTTAACCCTTTTATCAACAGAAATTCTTTTTTCTGTATTTCGGTCTACTTCTTTGAATCCTGAAATGTTACCCATTTACTTTTTCTTTATTACTTTTTTCTAATTTATTTAGTATTTTTGCATAATCTCTTGGAATAATTTTTTTGAAACTTTTAATCTCACTATCCCAATTATCAATTATATATTTTGCTCTACTTGAATTTGTGTAAAATTGGTGTTTTTTTATTAATTCCATAAGATCTTTTTCATCCTTTGAGTTTATTTTAACATCATTAATATCGGCTAGCTCTGAGTTGAAATTATCTCTGAAAGTTGAATTCTTATCATATACATAAGCTATACCTCCACTCATTCCTGCACCAAAATTACTTCCAACCTCCCCTAATACAACAACAATGCCTCCTGTCATATATTCGCAGCCATGATTTCCAATACCTTCTACAACTGCATAGGCAGCTGAATTCCGAACACAGAATCTTTCTCCAGCCATTCCATTTATGTATACTTCTCCTCCAGTTGATCCATACAATGCAGTATTACCAATTATTATATTTTCTTCAGGTTTAAAGTCAGAGTTTTTGCCATCAGGGCTGACTACTATTTTTCCCCCAGAAAGACCTTTAGCAAAATAGTCATTTGCGTCTCCAATTAGTTTAAAATAAATGCCTTTACTTAGAAAAGCTCCAAAACTTTGACCGGCAGAACCTTTGAAATTTACTTTCAGATTATCTTTTGGTATCCCTTTATCACCATATTTTTTAGTTAACTTTCCAGAAATAATTGCACCAACAGTCCTATTAACATTCTTAATATCAAATGTTAATTCTTGTTTAGCATTATCTATTTTTTCAAAATCAATCTCTTCTATAATTTTTTTATCAAGAGCTATTTCAAGTTGATGGTCTTGGTTAGTACTGCAGAACGAGTTTTGACCATCGATACCTTTAGGCTTATATAGAATTCTTGATAAATCTATTTTTTTTGCTTTCCAATGATCTATATCTTTTCTCTGGATTAATTTATCAACTCTGCCTACCATTTCGTTTACATTTTTGAATCCAAGTTTGGCCATCTCTGATCTTAGGCTTTTGGCTAGAAATTGAAAATAATTTACTACGGCTTCTGGTGTTCCTTTAAACAGTTTACGTAGTTCAGGATCTTGAGTGGCAACTCCAACTGAGCATGTATTCAAATGACATTTTCTGAGCATTATGCAACCCATTGTTATCAAGGAAGCAGTAGCTACTCCCCACTCCTCTGCACCTAACATTGTAGCTATAGCAACATCTTTTCCTGTTTTTAATTGACCATCAGTTTGAACAATTATTCTGTCTCTCAAGCCTTGCTCAACTAATACTTGTTGAGTTTCAGCTACTCCTAACTCCCATGGTAATCCCGCATGCCTAATAGATGATAAAGGAGAAGCCCCTGTGCCTCCAGAGAAGCCAGATATTAGAACTACATCTGCTTTACCCTTTGAAACACCTGCTGCTATTATTCCTACACCTACCTCTGAAACAAGCTTTACATGTATTCGAGCATTTTCATTAACATTTTTTAGGTCGTGAATTAGTTGAGCCATATCTTCGATTGAATAAATATCATGATGAGGAGGAGGAGATATGAGTTCAACCCCTGGAGTAGTTTTTCTTATAGAAGCTATGTACTCAGATATCTTATGACCAGGAATTTCTCCACCTTCACCAGGTTTTGCTCCTTGAGCCATCTTTATCTGTATATCTTTAGAATTAACCAAATAATTTGCTGTTACTCCAAATCTTCCTGAAGCGACTTGTTTAACTGCAGAATTTCTTGAATCTCCATTTGCATCAGGAGTATATCTTGATTCATCTTCTCCACCTTCGCCTGTATTTGACCTAGCACCTATTCTATTCATAGCAATTGCTAATGTTTCATGGGCTTCTCTTGAAATTGATCCAAGCGAAATAGCTCCAGTAGCAAATCTTTTCAAAATCTCTATTTCTGGTTCGACTTGTTCTATATCAATAGCCTTAGACTCATCATAGTTAATATCTAAAAGATTTCTAATTGTGATGTCACCATAGTAATCTTTATTTGCTACATCCTCAAACTGTTCATAAGTACTTGCATCATTTTGGGTTGCGGCTTTTTGTAGTAAAGAAATAGTTTCTGGTGACCACATATGGCGTTCACCTGTTCCTCTCCAAAGATATAATCCTCCAAGATCAAGTTTTAGGTTAGAAGGGATTTCTGATTCTGTAAAAGCATTATTATGAAATAGAAGATAATCATCACTTATTTCATCTAATCCAATTCCTCCAATTCTTGAAGCGGTCCATTTAAATGAATTTTCAATTAATTCTTCACCTATACCAACAGCCTCGAATTGCTGAGCTCCCATATAACCTTGAAGTGTAGAGATCCCCATTTTTGACATAGTTTTTAGCACACCAGAAATAGAAGCTTTACAAAAGTTTTCTTGATTCTTAATTGAGTTAGATTCTTCTGAAAAACTCTTGACTGTATCAAGAGCTATAAAAGGATTAATAGCTGAAATTCCATATCCAAATAATAAAGCAAAATGATGAACTTCTCTTGCTTCTCCTGTTTCATAAACAAGATCAACTTTGTCTCGTAAATTTTTTCTTATTAGATGATGGTGAAGAGTCCCTGCTACTAATAGGGACGGCAATGCTCCACGCTTACTATCAACTCCTCTATCAGAAAGGACTAAAATAGAAGAGCCAGCTTTAATAGATTTTTCTGCATTTTTTTTAATTTCTTCTAACGCATTAAGGAATCCTGATTTTCCTTTTCTAACATCAAAAGTAGTATTTATTTTTTCAGCCTTAATTCCATCTTTATTAATGTCTAGAAGTTTGTTTATTTCGTTATTTAGTAAAATAGGACGCTCGATTTTAACAAGTTGAGCATGATCGGATGTTTCAGAAAGCAAATTTTCTCTTTTTCCAACTAAGATGCTCATTTGTGTAACAATTTTTTCTCTTATAGGGTCAAGTGGAGGATTGGATACTTGTGCAAACAATTGTTTGAAATATGAGAATAGGTTTTGGGGTTTGTCAGATAGTACTGCTAATGGAGCATCATTACCCATTGATCCATTTGGTTGATTTCCTGTTTGACTCATTGGTCTAATAAGTAGTTCAACATCTTCACTTGAATAGCCATATGCCATTTGTTGCTCAAGAAGACTTACTCCATCGTAGTTATCAGAAGAATCATTTGAGGTAATATCATCCAAGTTGATAGAGTTTTTTGAAATCCATTCTGAGTATGGATTCTCATTAATCAATTTTTCCATTATTTCTTCTGAATCAATTATTCTTCCCTGATCAAAATCAACTAAAAAACCTTTACCTGGAGTCATTCTAGATTTAAGTTTTATCTTTTTTGAATCAAGTTTCAAAACACCTGTTTCAGATGACATAACCAAAATATCATCAGTAGTTACTGTATATCGAAAAGGTCTAAATCCATTTCTATCAAGACATGCACCTAATTTTTTCCCATCTGTAAAAGCTACCATTGCTGGCCCATCCCATGGTTCCATCAAACCAGCATGAAATTGATAAAAGTCTTTAACTTTTTTTTCCATTTGATCATTATGATCCCATGCTGCAGGAATCATCATCGAAGCAACATGCTCTATTGGTCTACCTCCTTGATAAAGAAGTTCAAATACATTATCCAGAGAAGCTGTGTCAGATGCATCTTCTTCACATATTGGGAGTATTTCTGAGTTTTTTGAGAAATAGTCACTGACTAAATTTTGTTCTTTAGCTTTCATCCAATTTCTATTACCTCTGACAGTATTTATTTCACCATTATGAGCAAGCATTCTATATGGATGTGCTAATTTCCATGAGCCTAATGTATTTGTAGAGAATCTTGAGTGAACTAGTCCGAAACAGCTTTCAATATTTTTTGATTTCAAGTCGGAGTAGAAGTTTGCTAGTTGTTCAGTTTTTAGCAATCCCTTATAGACAACAATTTTATTAGATAATGAACAGATATAAAATTCATTTTCTAAAAAAAGTTTATTCTCTTTTGATTTAATTGAATTGACTTTTCTCTCTATAGTTTTTCTGATTATATAAAGTTGCCTTGAAAAATTATCATCATTTGAATCCGAGGTGTTTTCTACAAATAACTGAATGATTTTTGGCATTGCATCTCTAGACCATTCCCCAATAGAATCAGAATTTATAGGAACATCTCTAGAAAAAACAAGTCTAGTTTTACTTGAATTGATAGTACTACTGATTATTTCTGAGACTAAATCTTGAAGATTTTTATCTTTTGGTAGAAACACTATTCCTGTGGCGTATTGACCTTCCGCAGGTAATTTGACCCCTATATTATTGAGTTCTTCTCTATAAAATCTGTCAGGTATTTGAATAGTTATACCTGCACCATCTCCTGTTTCCGGGTCACAACCACAAGCACCTCTATGTTCAAGATTAACCAAAACTTCAAGTGAATTTTTTATAATTGAGTTAGACCTATTACCTTTAATGTTTGCAACTACACCAACTCCACATGCATCTTTTTCCATGTGATATGTACACAAACCCTCACTAGAAAGTTTTTTTAAGTTTTCTAATTTTTCTATTCTCTCAGTCATATAAAAAATGAATTTTATAACAATTTTTTTTGGGATTTAAGTACTAGGCAACTGTTAGAACTATAGAAATTTCATATAGTAATTACGTTCATAATCTGTAACAACAGAATGATGATCAACCCATTCTTTTTCTTTATTCTCCAATATACTATTATAAGCTTGATTGCCTATTGCGTCCTTCAAAAAATTGCTTTTTTCTGCAACTTTGATTGCCTCGTAGAGACTTGAAGGGATATTAGATTGCCATTTTTTTTCTATCAATAAATTATTTTGAATACCCAATAATCCTGCATGAAGAATTGCTGATAAAGCTAGATATGGATTACAGGATGAATCTGGAAGTCTAAATTCAATCCTAGCATTATCTTTATCATCTTTATAAATATGAGGAATTCTGACAATATCAGAAATACTATTTTTTAATCCTTTTCCTGCAACAGGTGCTTCTAAGTCAGGGAGTAGTCTTTTGTAAGAGTTTATCCATTGGTTAGTCAGGATACTCATTTCAGCTGAATATTGTAGAATCCCAGCCATAAAGTTTTGTCCTGTCTTGGATAGATTATCTTTATTTTTTTCAGTTGAGAAAATGTTTTCATCACCTTGATATAACGAAAGATATAAATGAAGTCCACTTCCATTGAGATGACCAAAAGGTCTTGGCATGAATGTAGCAAATCCTCCATGGTTGAGTGCCGTTTGTTTGACAACTAAACGAGTGGTAATTATTGAATCTGCCATGGTTAGAGCATCTGTATGTCTCAATGCTATTTCATGTTGATTCATAGATACCTCATGATGAGATGATCTCACAGGAATTCCCATCTCTTCTAGACTAAGCACACATTCTCGCCTAAGGTTAGATCCTCTATTTACAACTGATCTTTGATCAAAGTATCCAGCATCATCTTCATCTACAATATTTTTTTCATTGTCTAAGAAGTAATATTCTATTTCTGGAGAGACATAAAATTTATAATCTTTTTTATTCGCTGCCATTAATTTTGATTGAAGTATCTCTCTGCTATCTATAACTTTTTCTTTTAGATTTAGAGATTCAAGATTACAAAAAAGTCTTGCTACAGAATTTTCATCTGATCTCCATGGAAGAATTTGCCATGTATTTAAATCAGGAATTGCATTTGTGTCTGATTCGCCCTGTCTAGCAAGTCCTTCAATTGCACCACCGTCAAAAATAACACCTTTTTCTAGACAATTTTCAAGGTCTTCCACATTTATTGCAAATCCTTTGAGCCTACCTAAAATATCACTAAACCATAAACGAATGAATTTCACATTATGTTCGCTTGCTTGCCTTAGAATATGCTCTTTAGTGTCTGAATTGTTATTCATTTTTTATCCTAACTCTATCTCATTGAATTTATATCCAACATTCCAGATAGTTTCTATAAAATTGTACTTGTGGTCTTCAATTTTTCTTCTTAATCGCCTTACATGTACATCAACTGTTCTTGTACCTCCGTAGTAGTCATAATCCCAAATACTTTTCAAAAGATTTTCCCTTGAAAAAACTCTTCCAGGATTTGAAGAGAGTACTTTCAACAACTCAAGTTCCTTAAATGTTAGATCAATCTTTTTTCCCTCAAGTGTTACAAGATATTTTTCTGTGTCAATTTTCAAGTTTCCTTGATTAATGATCTTTTCTGTTTTTACGGATTCGGATAATGTATCTATTTGATAATTTGATAAATTTATTTTTGCAATCAAGTCGTTTGCTGCTACAGGCATAGTAATAATTTGTGTCGCAAAATGTTTTTTTTCAAAAAAGTATGTTTTTGCTATCTCATGTTCTTCGAAATTATATATTTTTGGTATATCAAGCTGAACTAAACTTGATATATTTTCTGAAAATGATGGTGGCAGATTTATAATACATATTGTATTTTGCTCATTTTCTATATCTACAGAATATTCTGAGCTATAAACTGAGTTTTCTAGCAATGGATGTTTATTGTCTTTAGCTGTAAGAGAAATTATCCCATCTGTTTCTTTTACATTGAATTCGTCTACACATATGATATTAATTTGAACAAAATTATCTTTCAGAAGTTTTATTAGATAATCTTCTGATCTTAAATTAAATCCTATTAAGCTAACATTTTGGAACATAATATAATAACTTTGTAGTAATTGATATTTTTGATTTTATAATGAAAATTCAGATCAACAAAACGTTAATAAAACGTTAATTGCATAAAATTGGTGTAAATTTAACTTTTTTTCATTGACGTCTTATAGATAAAATTCGTATACTAGTAGTTTGTGATATCAATAAGCATTTAAATTATATTATTTAATTTATTACTTACTAAAACATACATTAAAGAGATATAAAGGATTTGATTTGCCAACTGTTAATCAACTAATAAAGAAGCCTAGAAGATCTGGCAGGAAGAAAGCTAAAGCTCCTGCTTTGAGATTTAGATATAATACTCTTACTAAAAAGATGACTAACGACAAATTTGGTAGTCCTCAAAAAAGAGGTGTCTGTCTACAAGTTAGGACAGTTACTCCAAAAAAACCAAATTCAGCATTACGAAAAGTTGCAAGAGTTAAGCTAACCAATGGTATGGAGGTAACTGCATACATTCCTGGAGAAGGTCACAATCTACAAGAGCACTCAGTAGTTTTGATTAGAGGCGGTAGAGTTAGAGACCTCCCTGGTGTTAGATATCATATTATCAGAGGAGCATTAGATACTTCCGGAGTCGAAGGCAGAAAACGAGGAAGAAGTAAATATGGTGCAATTAAGGATCAAGGTTAATTAGATACAAGGTATAGATATGTCACGTAGAAGAAAATCAATAATTAGAAAAATAAATCCTGATCCAAAATATGGAAGTACTGACTTATCTAAGTTTATCAATAGATTAATGATTGGTGGAAAAAAATCTGTAGCCAGAAAAGCTGTATATGCAGCTATTGATAAGCTTGAAAAAGAAATAAAGCGCCCAGGCATAGAGCTTTTTGATGAAGCAATGAAAAATACAATGCCAACCTTAGAAGTTAAACCTAGAAGAGTCGGAGGAGCTACATATCAAGTTCCAGTTGAAATAAGACCCAAAAGAAGAGTAGCACTTGCACATCGATGGGTTGTTGAGGCTGCAAGGTCGAATAAAGGGCAATCTATTGAACATTCTCTGTATACTGAGTTTTTGAATGCAGTAAATAACACAGGAAATGCCATAAAGAAGAAAGAGGATTCTCATAGGATGGCCGAAGCTAATAGAGCTTTTGCGCATTATAGATGGTAAAAAAGAGAGAAGATTATGCCCGAACAAGATTTATCTAAAGTAAGAAATATTGGATTTATAGCTCATATTGATGCTGGTAAAACTACAGTAACTGAGAGAGTACTCTACTTCACAGGTGAAACATATAAAATTGGTGATATTGATGATGGAACTACTGTTATGGATTTTATGTCTCTGGATAGAGAAAGAGGTATAACAAGCGGATCTGCTGCAACAAATGCTTCATGGAGAAACCATCAAGTAAATATTATTGATACTCCCGGTCACGTAGATTTCACTGCTGAGGTTCAAAGATCTTTGAGAGTTCTTGACGGAGGAGTTGTAGTCTTAGAATCAGTTTCAGGTGTTCAACCACAGTCTGAAACAGTTTGGAGACAAGCAAATGATTATAAGGTCCCAAGAATGATATTTGTTAATAAAATGGATCGTTTGGGAGCAGATTTTTACAATGCAGTTCAAACTGTTCACGATAGATTGGGAGCAAATGCAGTTCCATTGCAAATACCAATGGGAGCTGAATCCTCCTTTCTTGGTATGATTGATTTGTTAGAAAGAAAAGCTTTTATTTATGAATCAGAAGATGCTGTTCAGCATAAAGAAACTGATATTCCTGATGAATATAAAGATGATGTCGAAAAATATAGAAACGAGCTAATAGAAAAAATAGCTGAAACTGATGAATCTTTGATGGATAAATTCTTTGATGATCAAGAGCTTACTCTTGAAGAGCTAAAAAAGGCTCTTAGAAAAGCTGTCTTGAATCTAGAAATATTCCCTGTTTTATGTGGATCGGCACTCAGACATAGAGGTGTTCACCCTCTTCTAGATGCAGTTATTGACTATTTACCCTCCCCTATAGATGTCCCTTCAATTAAAGGAACTGATGTTTCTGACGAATCTGTTGAAATTGAAAGAAAGCCTGATGCATCTGATCCTTTTAGCGCACTAGTTTTCAAAGTTGTTACAGATCAACATGTTGGCAGACTGGTGTATTTAAGAATTTATTCAGGTATATTAGAATCAGGTTCCAATGTATATAATTCCTCAACCAGATCAAGAGAACGAGCTGGTAGGCTAATGAAAATGCACGCCGATTCTCGTGAAGAAATTAAGGAAGCAAGGGCAGGTGAAATTGTTGCAGCTATTGGTCTTAAGGATGCAATAACTGGCCATACTCTTTGTGATCAATCTAATCCTTTGCTTCTAGAATCAATTAATTTTCCTGACCCTGTTTTATCTGTTGCAGTCGAACCAAAAACTCGTTCAGATCAAGATAAAATGGGAGAATCATTGGCAAGGCTAGCTGGAGAAGACCCAACTCTTCAAACCTGGACAGATGAAGAATCAGGTCAAACTGTTTTAGCTGGAATGGGTGAACTTCATTTGGATGTAATTGTCGAAAGGCTAAGAAGAGAATTTGATGTTGATGCTATTCAAGGTGCTCCTAAAGTTGCTTATCGTGAAACAGTCACAAAAGCATCTGAAAAGCAAGGTAAATTTATTCGTCAGTCAGGAGGAAGAGGGCAATACGGAGACTGTACGTTAAGAATAGAACCTTTAGAGCCTGGATCGGGTATACAATTCGAATCAGAAATAACAGGAGCAACACTGCCTACAGAATATTATGGCCCAATTGAGTCTGGCTTCAGAGAAGCAGCTGCAAGTGGAGTAATCGCAGGATATCCTGTAGTAGACGTAAAAGCAGTTCTAACTGATGGTTCTCATCATGATGTTGACTCCTCAGAGATGGCTTTCAAAATAGCTGGATCTATGGCATTTAAAGCAGCCATGACAAGTGGAGCGCCATCATTACTAGAACCAATAATGAAAATTGATATTGTGACTCCTGAGGAATTTTTAGGAGATTGTTTGGGTGACTTAAACTCAAGAAGAGCTCAAATATTAAGTATGGAGCAACAAGCTAATTCTCAAAATATTAGTGCCTATGTTCCTCTAGGAGAAACATTTCAATATGCCACAACTCTAAGATCACTAACAACTGGTAGGGCTAGCTTTTCAATGGAATTAGACCATTATGCCAAAGTTCCTGCTCATATTGCTAGTGAAATTTCTGGTAGTAAAGGAAAGGAAAGCTAATGCCTCCCACACAGAAAATGAGAATAATACTCAAAGCTTTTGACCACAGAGTTCTAGACGTGTCAGCTCAGCAAATTTTGGAAACAGCTGAAAGGACAGGAGCAAGGGTCGCAGGTCCTGTTCCTATGCCTACAACAAAAAGAATGTTTACAGTTATCAGGTCTCCACACGTCAATAAAGATTCCAGAGAATATTTTGAATTACGCACTCATAAAAGATTAATTGATATACTTGAGCCTTCTTCAAAAACTATTGATTCACTCACAAGTCTGAGTGTTCCGTCTGGAGTAGATATAGCAATCAAGTTATAGATTTGGAAAAAAATAAATGAAAATAAACGGTATTATAGGAAAAAAACTTGGGATGTCACTAATTTATGATGACAATGGAAATATGTTGCCTGTTACATTAGTGCAGGCAGGTCCCTGTACAGTTACACAAGTTAAGACCTTGGCTAAGGATGGTTATGACTCAGTTCAAATAGGTTTTTCAGAAAGTAAAAACTTGAACTCACCACAATCTGGTCATCAAAAACGTTCAGGAGGACAATTTTCTGTACTTCAAGAGTTTCAAGCCGATGACCCTGACCAAATAGAAGTAGGTCAAAAAATAACAACTGAAATTTTTGAAGAAAATGAAAAAATTAAAGTTT
>JAZANE010000137.1:0-6929 GCA_036228785.1 Chloroflexota bacterium | reverse complement strand
TGGTAGAAGAGCTGGAGCAGGATTATATGAAGTCCCCCCAACTAAAGATGAAATAAAAGAGGCTAATTCAAAATGAAAATAACCGACTTTAGATTAGAGACATATCTTGAACTAATGGATAGACCTTTAGGAGATGCTAATGGTCCTGAAGGGGATGATCTTATAGTTTCAAGTATTTTGATAATTGATACTGATGAGGGAATAAGCGGAGTAGCACCTTTAGGAAATGGCCAAGTAAATAACTTATTTAAGGTTATTGAAGGTAAAGATCCTAGAGAAACTTTTACTCATTGGCAAAATATGATTCGTTATGCTTTCAAAGGTGGAGATGAAGGAGAAGTACATGGTGCTCTATCAGCTATAGATATTGCATTATGGGATATTAAATCAAAAATAAATGATGAACCTTTATGGAAAACTCTTGGTCGTGATGATCCTAAATGTAAAGTATATGCTTCTGATATAGGATATTGTTTGACAGATGAGGATCTATACAAATTTTTTAAGGGTATGTCAGATAAGGGTGTTGACTCAGGGAAGGTTAAGATAGGTTTATCTTACGATGATGACCTTAGAAGAATAGGAATAGTTTATGATGCATTAGCAGAAAATTGTAAGAGGCCAAGAATTATGATTGATTCTAATGAATATTGGTCAGTGAAAAAAGCTATCCAAACTATAAGTAAAATAGAAGAAAAATTTGATATTTTTTGGGCAGAAGAACCTGTAAGAAGATGGGACTATAAAGGTCTAAAAATGGTTTCAGATAATATTAGAGCCGCTGTATCTAGTGGAGAAAATCTTAATAATGTTGGAGATTTTTATCCTCTAATAGATAATCAAGCAGTAGATATTCTAAACGTTAGTTCTTATCAGTCAGGAATAACTGGATTGAGACAAATAGGAAATTTTGCATATGCATATGAACTCCCTGTAACAACTATGAATTGTATAGGAAATTATAATGCGCAAATCGCTACTAGTATTCCAAATCATATAATGATGGAAGTTGTTGATCCTGGAAGAGAAAAAGCATATTCAAAATGGAATGATCATATTGAAGATGGATTTGTTCATTTAGACAATACTCCAGGAATAGGATTAATAGTTGATGAGAAAAAATTAAAGAAATTACAGGAAACTAAATATGATAGGGAGCCAAAAAGACCATGGTTCAGGAGAGAAGGTGCTGGCCTATATATAAAAGGATTAGAAAAAGGTGAAGTTAAATGGAAATGAAAGGATAAACTATGAAAGTTACTAAAATTACTAGCATTCCAATCAAAGATGAAGAAGGTAGAGTTTATTTCTTTGTTAAAATTGATACTGATAAAGGGATTCATGGTCTTGGTGAAGTTGGAATAGCAAGACAAGGAAATGCTATTTCAAAAGCAATTGAACATCTTTCCGAGCTTGTTATAGGATCTGATCCTTGGGAGACAGAAAGATTATGGCAAGTAATGTTCAGAAGTTCTTTTTTTCCCGCAGACAAAATATATTCATGTGCAATATCTGCAATTGATATAGCACTGTGGGATATAAAAGCAAAATCAGTAGACTTACCTGTTTATAAACTATTGGGGGGCCCATACAGAGAAAAAGTGATTTGTTATCCTCATACTCAAGGAAACTCAGTTAAGGAATTTTTAGATGCATGTGAAGATCATCTCAATAAGGGGTGGAAATTCCTTAGATGGCATCAACCAAGTAACTTTATAGATGATTTAGAATCTGGAATTTTAGAACCAAGAAAATCTATAAAAGTAGCAGTAGAAATTATGGGGCAAGTAAGAGAAAAGTTTGGGTATGACCCAGAGATATCATTTGATGTTCATACCAGATTGGATCCTCCGGAAGTAATCGAAATGTGTAAAGATCTTGAACATCTAAAACCTTTCTTTATAGAAGATCCTATAAGATCGGAAAATCCAGGATCATATAATCATATAAGAAACAAAATAAACCTGCCTATAGCTGCAGGTGAACAGTGGGCATCTAAATGGCCATTCAGAGAAGTAATTGAAAATGAATTAATTGATTATGCAAGAATTGATCTATGCATAGTTGGAGGTTTAACCGAAGCCTTAAAAATTACCCACTGGGCTGAAACTCATTATATAAATATCGTTCCACATAATCCTTTAGGACCAGTTTCTGCAGCCGCTTGCGTTTCATTGTGTATGGCATCAAGTAATGTAGGCGTTCAAGAGATGCCTAAAGCTCCAGGAAGCTACGCTCAGAAACTTTTTCCCAAACAAATTGAATGGGAAGATGGTTTTTCATGGTGTCCAGACACTCCTGGACTTGGAGTAGATATAGACATGGATGTAGCAGAGTCAATGAGGGTTGATCCAACAGGATTTTCTCCAAGATTATCGAGGGAAGATGGGAGTTTCACGAATTGGTAACAAGAGGTTTTTTTGGTAAAAAAAATAAAAATGAAAGGATTCCACCTGGTCAATATTTAGAAAACAGATTCCCTGTTTTATCTGCAGAACCAACTCCTAAAATTGATATTGAGAACTGGACCCTGAGTATAAGTTATAAAAGTAATGATTTGGCAGAAATCAGTTGGGAAGAACTTAAGAGTCTTCCAGAAAAAGAGATAACTCAAGATATTCATTGTGTAACCCGTTGGTCAAAATTAGACATGAAATGGAAAGGGGTACAAATTAGTTCGATTCTAAAAGAATTGAAAATTGACCCTCCTTCAGAATGGACTATGATAGGCTCATCAACAGGCTATACCACTAATGTCCCACTCTCAGATCTAATGATGGAAAACACTATTGTTTCATATTCCTATGAGGATGAAACAATAAGCCCTGAGCATGGAGGTCCAATAAGATTAATAGTTCCTCATTTATACTTTTGGAAATCTGCAAAATGGCTAAATAGAATAGATTTTATTGATAATGATAAACCAGGTTTTTGGGAAAATTATGGCTATCATATGTACGGAGATCCGTGGAAAGAACAGAGATATTCTGGACAATGACATTTACTCAACATTTTAATTCCGCTACTTTGTTGAAAAAAAAAATCATAGATGACAAACTTTGTTTTTTAGAATTTAAGGTTGAAAATTGGAAAGGACATATTCCTGGTCAATATTCTGAAATTTGTCTAACAGCTGAGAATGGATATCAAGCCATAAGACCTTATTCAATAGCTAGCACTCCCCAAAAAGATACAGTAAGTTTTCTAATTGAAAAAATTGGTGAAGGAGAGGTATCTAATTTCCTATATGATTATTCATTAGCTGGAGATAAATTTCAAATTTCTAATCCAATTGGTTTGAGATTTATTCTTCATAATATAAAAACACCAATATTTATAGCATCTGGATCAGGGATTGCTCCTTTTTTATCTATGTCTAGATATCTCCAAGAAAAAAAAATAAGCTTTTTTACATATCATTGGTCTAGAAATATTACTGGATTGATAAATTTCGATGAAAATTTCTTGAGGCTCAATAAATATTATTTCCCTTTCATTACAAGAGAAATTCCAGTTGGATGGAAAGGTGGAACTGAAAGAATCAAAGAACAAAACTTTAATAACTTAGATATAAATCAAGGCTATGAAATATATATATGTGGCTCAGATTCTTTCGTAGAAAAAGCTTTATCTGTAATCTCAAATCTAAGTTTGGATAGTGAAATTTACACAGAAAGATTTGGATCTTAAGGATTAAATTTTATAACGTTTTTAATTACGTTGTTCTTTTGGTCTGCATACTCCTCATATGCATTTTGTAAATATTTAAGATCTGATACATGTGTCTTTAAGGATTTTGGGTCCCACCATCCTCTTTCGGCTAAAGCAACTAGTTCTCTAATTTCAGCTACTGGCTCAGGAGTTGTAGCAATCTGAGTAGAATGAATATCTAAATTTTTTCTTAGCATAAGACTATGCTCAAACTCTACCATATCTTCAGTAACAATACTAAAAGTTATAAACTTACCTTCTGGCTTAAGAAGATTTAAGCATATATTGAAACCATCTTTGTTCCCAGAAGCATCAACAACAACATCAAATAATTCACCATTTGTGATATCTTCTGTCTGCTTCATAAGATCATCTAGATTATTAAACTTCATAGATTTAGTAGCTCCTAGTGAAATACTTTTTTCAAGTCTGTAATCATGTTTATCAATTCCTACAACCTCTGCAGCTCCTTGCTTAGATGCAAACATAGTAAAAGATAAACCTATTCCCCCCTGCCCCAAAACTGCTATTTTTTTCCCAAAAATATTACCCCAATGCTTGGCTGAGTATAAAACTGTGCCAGAATGTTGTAGCATTATCCAGTCTTCTAAATCTCCCCATTCAGGAAGTTTGATGATTCTTTCATGATTCTGATCAATATATTCAACAGCTCCTCCAGTACCAATGCTTCCATCTGGTTTTCTATAATTAGGTATGATTATTGCCCTTGATCCAACAGGATATCTATCATCTTTAGATTCTACAGCTACTCCAGCTACTTCATGTATGGGCATTCCAGGTGGCAATGGATAGCTTTCTTCAGGTAAAACTTTATCAAATGAACTATGGATATCAGATCCACATACAGAAATACAATCTACTTTAAATCTTACTTCTCCGTCTTTTAATTCACCTAAATCTGGAACATCAGTTATTTCTATCTTTCTATATCCAGTAATTTGCGCTGCTTTCATAAAATCCCCCTTATATGGTGGGTCCGGCAGGATTTGAACCTGCGACCAATCGGTTATGAGCCGACTGCTCTGACCACTGAGCTACGGACCCTATTGTTTTTCCTTCTTACCTCAATCTAAATAATAATATAAGTTTACCTAGAAGAATAAAAGGTTTAAACTTTCTAAAACAATTATTTCATAAATAAAAAATTCTTGGAGCGAAAAAAATGAAAATAACAGATATTAATCTAAAAATTTATAGGTGGGAAAGATCAACTCCAATAACAAATGGATTATATACGTATACCCACAATGTACTAAATATTGTTGAAATTCAAACAGATGAACCTGATGTAACAGGAATTGGAATTTCAGCAGGAATAGACGTTAGTCCAACTGTAGCTAGAGAGTTAGTAGATCATTTTAAGAAAGGGATAATTGGACTAAATCCTCTAGATAATGAGAGAATATGGCATGAAATGTGGAGACCAAAACTTGTTGGAAGAAGAGGTATAACAACAAGGGTAATTTCTGGTATTGATATGGCTCTTTGGGACATAAAAGGTAAAGTTTCAAACTTGCCTGTTTATAAGTTACTGGGTGGTTTCACGAATAAAGTAGATACATATATAGCCGGAGGATATTACGAAAAAGGGAAAGGATTAAAAGAGTTAGCCAAGGAAATGGAAGATAATGTTGAAATGGGAGCAACTGCTGTAAAAATAAAGGTAGGAGCACTTTCAATAAATGAAGATATAGAGAGAGTCAAAGTATGTAGAGAAGCTATTGGAAATGATGTGAAATTAATGGTTGATGCAAACAACGCATATAGACATTATGAGGCTATTGAATTTGCAAGAAAAGCTGAAAAATACGACTTATTTTGGTTTGAAGAACCTGTTGAACCAGATGATTATATAGGTCAATCTGAGATAACTAGATCAACATCGATACCTGTTGCAGCTGGAGAAAATGAATATACAAGATATGGCTTTAGAGACATGATTAATCATAGAGCAGTAGATATCCTTCAACCTGATTGTCTAATACTAGGAGGAGTGACTGAATTTATGAAGGTATGTGCACTGGCTCAAAGTAATGATCTAGATATAGCTCCCCACGGTGCACAAGAAGTACATATCCATCTTGTGTCAGCTATACCAAATGGTTTAATACTAGAATATTACAGGGATACAGTTAATCCGATGCATGGGAAAATATGGGAAAATGAATTAGTTTTGAAGGATGGATATGTTTATGCTCCTGATTTGCCTGGGTTTGGATTAAATCCTAAATGGAAAGATTTAGAACCATATAGAGTTTAATCGATTGTATATATATAATTTAAGTATTAGTAGTGGAGATATCTAATGAAAGATGTATTTGACGCAGCAATTAAAGAGATCAAAAACAACCGAAAATTTGTTATTTCAACAGTCACTAGGACACAAGGATCTACTCCTCAAAAACCTGGCGCAAAACTTCTAGTAAGAGAAGATGGATCAGGAGTAGGAACTCTAGGTGGAGGCTGTGTTGAGGGAGATATATGGTTTGCTTCAAGCGAAAAAATAAAGCGTGAAGAAAACGCAGAGGTAAGACCTTATGAGCTGAATGAAGATTTGGCAGCAAAAGATGGTCTTGTTTGTGGAGGAACTATGCACTTCATGATAGATCCAATTGATGACAAATTAGAATTCGAATTTTTTCTGGATGAAATAAATAAAGCTTACAATGGTGAAAAACCTGTAGCTTTAGTACAAGTACTTGAATCTGAAAATTTAAGCGAAATTAGTAAAAAAATCCTAGTTAGAGAAGATGGATCAAAATCAGGGAAGCTCATATCTGAAGAAATTGATAATAAACTTATTAAAGAATCCAGAGATTTACTAGCACTTGGAAAAAATAAAACACTAAAAATAGAAAACAGACTTTTTTATATCGAAGCATTCACTACACCTCCTAAACTTTTGTTAGCAGGAGGAGGACATGTTTCAAAAGCAATTGCAAATTTAGCAAAACCTCTTGGTTTTGAACTAAATATTTTTGATGATAGAGAAGATTTTGCAAACTCAGATAGATTCCCAGAAGCAGATGATGTAAAAGTGGCAAATTATAATGAAGGTTTTGGAAAGTTTGATATTAACGCAAATACTTTTATTGTTATAGCTACAAGAGGTCATAGACAAGATGATTCTGCTACTAAAGCTGCATTAGAAACAAACGCCTCATATGTTGGTTTATTAGGTTCTAAAAGGAAAACAA
>JAZANE010000136.1:0-6537 GCA_036228785.1 Chloroflexota bacterium | reverse complement strand
AATAAATTCATCAATATTTCCATCTAAAACTTTATCTATATCGGAAGTCTCAAAGTTAGTTCTATGATCTTTTACCATCTTATAAGGATGCATTACATAAGATCTAATTTGAGATCCAAAATCAGCAGAGATATGTTCACCCTTGATTTCAGCATCTCTTTTTTTATTTTCTAGTATTTCAATCTCTTTTAATCTCCCTTGCAAGATTTTCATTGCAAGTTGCTTGTTCATAAGTTGAGATCTTTCATTTTGAACGGAAACAGAAATTTTTGAAGGAATATGAGTTATTCTGACAGCAGTAGAGTTTTTTTGGACGCTTTGCCCTCCTGCTCCGCCTGCTTTAAAAACATCTATTCGTAAATCATTATTGTCTATTTTTATCTCTTCATCATTTTCCAATTCAGGCATTACTTCAACTAAAGAAAATGATGTGTGTCTACGATTTCCTGTGTCAAAAGGTGAGATTCTAACTAACCTATGTGATCCTTTTTCTGACTGAAGTAATCCATATGCATTTTCTCCCTTTATTCTTACTACCACTGATTTTATTCCTGCTTCATCTCCGGGTGAGTAGTCAATTATTTCAAAATTGAAGTTATGAATCTCAGACCATCTTTTGTACATTCTTAAAAGGATTTCAGCCCAGTCTTGTGAATCAACTCCCCCTGCTCCTTGCTTTATTCCTAAAATTGCATTTCTAGAATCAAATTCACCATTTAATTTTAAAGACAGAGATAAATTTTTGTATTTTTTATCGAGTTGAATCAAATCAGAATTGATCATTTGAACTCCAGAATCATCATCAAGATCAAGTGAAATCTCGCACAATTCTACTATTTCCTTTGACCTTTTATCAACAAAATTAAATTGATCTAATTTATCTTTTTTAGATTTTAGATCCTTAAGAAATGATTGAGCCTGTTTAGTATCATTCCATAAGTTTTCATCTGAACTTCTTTTTTCAAGTTCTATAATTTCTTTTTCTAACTTTTTTAGGTCAAACTTTCCCCAAAATATCAGAGATAAGATTTCTTAATTTTGAGGCCTCTTCGAGAAGTTCTTTTAATTGCATATTTTTTATAATGTGAGAAATTTTATAATATTGTATTCTATCTATATTATATTGCAAAATTAATTTTGCGGGGCATGGCGTAGCTTGGTAGCGCGTCCGGCTGGGGGCCGGGAGGTCGTAGGTTCAAATCCTGCTGCCCCGACCACAAATAAACATTTATAAAAAGGAGATATTTTTGAGAAGATTATTTGTTCTATCATCTATATTATTTATTTTTATTGGATGTGATGAATCAAAACCAATTTTTGAAACATACTTATATGAGGATAAAATTGAGTTCCCATTCGAAGAAATTGATAACGGAAAATTTGTTAACGTATTTAGAAATATGCATGATGAATCTATTCCTTTATCTGTAGTAATGCTTACTCGAAATGAAGTTTTGATAGATTCTCAAAGTTTAGATTATTGCGAAGGAGTGAATGCTCTAAGAGAAGGCAAGAATGTTTTAGAATGGACCATCATAAATCATAACTATTCCTTTATTCCAGAATCTACTGTAGAGAACCAAAATGATCATCCGGGTTTTATAAGCTATAGTTTCCCCAAAGGAACATATATGATAATGATGATGAATCAATCCGAATGTAATAAAAACAACTATGTTATATTTGATGTAAACACAAATGAAGGAATTGAACTAGTCAACTAATTAGGGAATAGTTATGATATACGAATTAAGAATATATGAATGCTTTGCGGGTAAATTAGAAAACTTAAACTCAAGATTTAGAAATCATACCCTTAAACTCTTTGAAAAACATGGAATGACTAATGTGGGATACTGGATAAATGATGTAGGTCCAAGTAACAATACACTTACTTATTTGCTATCTTATCCTTCGCATGATGCCAGAGTTGAATCTTGGAAAAACTTTAGAAATGATCCAGAGTGGGAAAAGGTAGTTGAAGAATCTCACAGAGATGGAATAATTGTAAAAAATGTTCATAATCAGCTCTTAAATCCTACAGATTACTCACCACTTAAGTAGAAAAAATATTATTAATTGCTATCATTTTATTCAAGATAGAAAACCAAAAATATATAAAGGTTAAGAAATGAAAGCTTTAAGAAAATCTCTTTCTGGTAAGGCAGCGATTGTTGGAGTTGCTGAGTCAGATAAAATAGGTAAAGTCCCAGAAATATCTCCCTTGGGCCATCATGCTCAAGCTGCTCATAATGCACTTGCAGATGCTGGATTAAGTATTTCTGATGTTGATGGTTTGTTTACTGCAGGATATTCAACGTATGATTTAGGAGAATATTTAGGGATAGAGCCTAACTATACAGATTCTACTATTGTAGGAGGATCTTCATTCGTTATACACCTCGCTCACGCTTTAGCAGCAATAAATGCAGGGTACTGTGAGGTTGCGCTTATAACTCATGGTCAAAGTGGTAGGAGTGATAGAGCAAGAAATAGAAGTGGGGGAGGAATGCCTGCAGATCAATATACTTCTCCTTACGGAATAATGGGGCCACCAATTAATTATGCAATGGCCGCTAGAAAATATATGGAAATGTATGGTGAAGATAGAACTAGGCAAGCTTTAGCTGAAATAGCTGTTTCAACCAGAAAATGGGCTAATATGAATGAAAAAGCATATTTCTATGATAAACCAATGACATTTGATGATTATCATGACTCTAGATGGGTTTCATGGCCTTTTCATTTACTGGATTGTTGTTTAGTTACAGATGCTGGAGCCGCAATAGTTGTAACTTCATTAGAAAAAGCAAAAGATACCAAAAAAAATCCTATAAAAATATTAGGAGCAGGTGAAGGACATGACCATGGAAGCTTAATTTCTCAAATGCCTGACTTAACAAGAACATATGGTAGGCATACAGGACCTAGAGCACTCGAGATGGCTGGTCTTGATTATAAAGACATTGACTTAGCTATGATTTATGATTCTTTTACTTACACTGTGTTGGTAACTTTAGAGAGTCTAGGTTTTTGTGGCCCAGGGGAAGGTCCTGATTTTGTCGCAAATCAAGTAACTGCCCCAGGAGGTTCTTTCCCATTAAATACCTCAGGTGGAGGTTTATCCTACACACATCCAGGAATGTATGGGATTTTTACAGTTATTGAAGCTGTTAGACAACTAAGAGGTGAAACAGGAGAAAGGCAATTAGACAATTGTGATGTTGCTCTTGCTCACGGAACCGGTGGATTGTTATCTAGTACAGGTACAGTTTTACTAACATCAAATAATTAGAAATAGGAGAAAAAAATGGACAAAATAAAACCTATTCCACAACCTGAATCTGATAGATACTGGGAAGGTGCAAACGAAAAAAAATTACTTCTTCAAAAATTTGGAGATCATATTCAATTTTATCCTCGGGCAGTTTCGACCAAAGATGGAAGTAGAGATGTAGAATGGATAGAAGCATCTGGTAAGGCTAAATTATATACTTTTACAATAGTTCATCAGGCACCTCATCCCACTTTTGTTGAGGAGGTTCCATACATAGCAGCTATTGTTACATTAGAAGAGGGTGTAAATATGCCTACAAGAATTATAGGAATAGATCCAGAACCTGAAAATCTCAAAATAGGTATGGATCTTGTTGTGGATTTTATAGATGCAGACGGACAAAATTTACCAGTTTTTAAACCAGCATAATTTTACAAAATCTTATAAAGATAAGTGATTGTACTAAAGAAGATTTAGAAAAAATAATAAAGCTTGGAATAGAGTTTAAGAATGGTAAAAAATCTGATTCTCTAAATGATAAAACTGCTATTTTACTTTTCGATAAACCTTCGTTACGAACAAAACTTTCATTTATTATTGGAATTCAAAAATTAGGCGGTAACGCTATTTATTTTTCTCCGGAAGAAGTTGGTATGGGTGGGAGAGAGCCAGTACCTGATGTGTCAAGTGTTGTTAGTCGAATGGCAGATCTTGCGATAATTAGAACATTTGAGCAGGAAAAAATAGAACTATTTGAAAAATATTCAAAAATACCAGTAATAAATGCCCTGACAGATGATGAACATCCTTGTCAGGCCTTAGCAGATGTTATGACAATATACGAGCATTTAGGGACACTAAAAAATAAAAATATTACTTTTATTGGAGATAGTAATAATGTTGCTAAGAGTTTGGCTTTCGCCGTTATTTCTTTAGGAGGAAACTTCAATATTGTATCTCCAAAAGGTTATGAATTTGATGAAAAAACTTCTAACTTTCTATCAGGAATTAATGGTGGCAAATTGAAAAAATATAATAATCCTGAAAATCCAATAATTAATTCTGACATAGTATATACAGATGTTTGGACTAGTATGGGCCAAGAAGATGAATCAAAAAAAAGACTCATAGCTTTTGAAGGTTTTCAAATTACTAAAGACTTACTAGATAAATCAAAAAAACAAGTCAAGTTTATGCATGATCTTCCCGCTCATCCTGGGGAAGAAATAGAAGATGGACTACTTTATGATTCAAGATCCATAGTTTTTGATCAATCAGAAAATCGTTTATGGGCGCAAACTGCACTGATAGATTACATTTTCTAATTTATGTAATAATAAAAAGAAAAACTTTATCAAATGATTGTTTCAATAATCGGAAGACCTAATGTAGGAAAATCTACACTTTTTAATAGAATAGCTGGTGAAAGAATTTCTATAGTCTCAAATATATCAGGGACTACTAGAGATAGAATTTCTACTAATGCTTTGTGGAAAGATAAAAATTTTATACTTATTGACACTGGTGGAATAGACACAAATTCTGAAGAAGATTTTCAAAGCTCTATTACCGATCAATCATTAAATGCTATTAAGGAAAGTGATAAATTAATCTTTATGGTTGATGGAAGAGAAGGAATAAATCCATTAGATCAAGAAGTATTAGAGTTATTAAGAAAAAACAATAAGAGTGCAATTATTGCTATAAATAAATTAGACCTTGTATCAGAAGAATATAATTCCTTTGACTTTTTGGGTTTTACTGAATTTGATAGTGTAAAAATTAGTGCATATCACAATAGAGGGATCGTAGATCTTTTAGAAAAAGTTCTAGATGAAAATTTCTCTAATTCTCCGACAAATAATAATGAAATAAAACTATCTATTGTAGGACATCCAAATGTAGGAAAATCTAGTATTTTTAATTTACTTACAGAATCTAACAGATCAATAGTTAGTGATATTCCAGGAACTACTAGAGATAGTATAGATTTCTCAACTAACTATCAAAATAGAAGTATCAAATTCATAGATACAGCTGGTTTACGAAGGAGAGGAAAAATAGAACAAGGTATCGAAAAATATTCCTCAATAAGAAGTATAAGGTCAATTGAAAGAGCCGATGTTTGTATACTAGTTACAAGCACCGAGGATATGATTACATCTCAAGATCTTCATATCTCAGGTTTCATCAAAGACTTAATGAGACCGTGCATAGTAGTAATGAATAAATATGATTTAGTAGATAAAAGTAAAAAAGATGAGATTATTAAAATAATTGAAGAAAAATTTAATCATATTCCAAATATTCCAATACTTCTAACCTCAGCTCTTGATAAATATAATATAGAAAAAATAATTCCTGAAGCTATAAAAGTTTTTGAAAATTCGACAAAAAGAATTTCTCAAAGAGAATTAAACAGCTGTTTTATAGATGCAATTTCAAAAAAACAGCCTGCATCAAAAGGAAATAAAAGCCCTCAAATATTTTCAATATCGCAATACAAAACAGGTCCTCCTGGATTTAAGTTTGAATCACTAAATTATGACTTGATTCATTTTAGTTATAAAAGATATCTTGAAAATCAAATCAGAGATAAATTTGATTTTTCTGGTTGCCCAATAAGTTTTAAGTTTGTGAAAGCTAGAAATAGATGACTATACTAACAATAATTATTTTTTCTTACTTAATTGGATCAATACAATCAGGAATTTTAATAGGAAAAATTATTTATAAAACTGATGTCAGACAACTTGGTTCAAAAAGTTCTGGAGCTACTAATATTCAAAGAACTATTGGTCTAAAACCTGGAATTATCGTACTTGTTTTAGATATATTTAAAGGATTTTTACCAATTATATTTATCGAAATATTTACAGAAGAAAACATATTTGGGGTTATGAGTTGTATATTTTTAGTAATCGGCCATTGTTATCCTATTTTTCATAAATTTAAGGGTGGAAAAGGAGTGGCAACGGGTTTTGGGAGTGTTGTAGTTTTACTCCCATATATAGCACTAGGAATTCCAATTGCTCTACCAATAATTTATAAAACAAGGTATGTATCATTAGGGGCAATTTTAGGATGTATAATATCAATCTTTCTGATAATTTTATTTGTAGCTTTAGAGCTATTACCTTCAGGATCTTTGATGATTTTATTGGTACCTGTACTGATAATTTATAAACATAAACAAAATATTATTAGATTAATTCAAAAAAAAGAGAATAAGATTTTTTCATGAAAAAAAATATAAATAA
>JAZANE010000135.1:0-3190 GCA_036228785.1 Chloroflexota bacterium | reverse complement strand
GGTGTAGCAGTAGGTCTTGGTGTAGGAGTTGGAAAAGGAGTAGCTGTAGGCATTATTGGTTTAGGAGTCGGAGTAATACCAGGCTTTGGGGTAGGAGTAACAGTTGGGGTTGGTGTCATAGTGGGTGTGGGTGTTGGAGTCGGAGTCAAAGTGGGAGTAGGAGTAACAGTAGGGGTTGCTGTTATTTCAACTTGTATTACTCTTGCAGACTTTAATTGCCTGATTTCATTATTCTTGATTGCCAATTGAGCATTTAATGATTTTGAAATATTATATATTTGCTGATTTAGGCTATCAGTTTCATCATCATATTTTTCTGTAAGAATAGTTATTTCTTCAACTAAACTTTCATTTTCTTCCCTTAATTCATTTAATGAAATTCTTAACTCATCATTAGAACTTATTTGTTCATTAGCGGCTTCTTCATATAAATTTTCTGTTTCTTCTAGTTCTTTTTTTATTATTCGAAGTTCATTTTCAAGATAACTAATATTATTTCTGTAGTCACTTTCTTTTTCTTTTATTTGATTATTGAGTTGATCTAATTCATTGCTTAGAGAGTTTACTTTAGAGTCATCGACTACAGTTTTAATTACCTCAACAGTTTCAGGATTTTGAGAACTACATGAGACTAAAAAGATCAGAAAAAATATTATGGAATTTTTCAACATAATTTAAAAGTAAACTTATTTTATCTTTCTGTTATTCTAGTTGTTATAGAAAATTACATTATTTACATTATGGCACAATTAAGACCATTTAAGGGAATAAGGTACAATCAAGACAAATCTGGGGATCTTACTAAAAATGTATGTCCTCCATTTGATAGTATCTCTGATACTTTGAGAAAAAAATTATATGAAATCTCTGAGTATAATACCGTAAGACTAGAGCTTGGAAGTCGCGGTATGGATGAAGATCCTTATTTCTCCGCAGCTGAAATTCAAAATTCTTGGATAAAACAAGGAGTTTTGGTACAAGATGATTCACCTTCAATATATGTAACAGAAGAAGAATTTAAGTTTGGGGACCAAGTAATTACTCGTAAAGGTTTTATATGTGCAATCAAAGTTGAAAAGTATGAATCTAAAATAGTCATACCTCATGAAAAAACACGTGAAAAGTGGGTAGAAGATAGACAAAAATTAATGGAAATAGCAAAATCAAATTATAGCCCATTACTTTGTTTGTACGAAGATGATTCTAGAGAAACTATTGCTAATTTAGTTAAATCAATTTCAGGTAAAGTTCCATACATAGATATTGCACCTGATGAACTCCAAAAAATAAAAGTTTGGAGAGTTACTGATCAAGGAACAATTTCTCTTATTACCAAAAATTTTAATAACTCTAAAATCTTTATTGCAGATGGACATCATAGGTATGAGGCAGGTTTAAGATATCTTTCAAAAATAAATAAATATAGAGAAATTGATGATAATGAATCTATAAATTATAGAATGATTCAGCTTATTTCAATGAATGAGCCTGGATTAGTTACAAGATCGTATCATAGATACATTAGGTTTAGTGAAAATTTTTCAGAATATAAAGAAAAGATTATTTCTGATGACTTTATTCAGATAAATCAAGAAAATTTTTCCTACGAAAGTATTGAAACCTTGAATGCTTTTTACGAGAGCTTAAATGATACTCAAGAAACTGAGAGTGTTAGCTTTGGAATTATAATAAAAGAAGGTAATACTGCTAAATCTTTTATTTATAAAAATCAAAACTCCATAAAAAATAATGATTATTCTTTCCTGCATGAAAAATATTTGAAGGATAAGATAAATGAGGACCTTGAAGATAAAATATCTTTTGAAACGGATCTTAATGAGATTACGAAACAACTTTCAAAAAATGAAAACTTAATAGTGTTTATAATGCGTCCTATTCCAATGAAAGATTTTATTGAAACAGTCAAATCAGGAGAGGTTTTACCTCCTAAAGTAACCAATTTTCTCCCTAAACCACCTGCTGGGTTAGTATTTCAGGATCTCGATGGAGATTTATAATTTTTTATTTAACCACTTGATTGATTGAATTACTTATATATTCAATATTTTTTGTAGTAATTCCTGCTATATTTATTCTCCCAGATTCGACTATAAAAATGGAAAAATCTTTTTTTAGTTGAATAACTTCTTCTTTACTCAGGCCACTAAAACTAAACATGCCTTTTTGACCTTCAATAAAAGAGAAGTCTTTGCTACATCCTAATTCTTTAAGATTAGAGTTTAGCGAAGTTCTCATACTAATAATTCTATTTCTAAGGGTTGTTAAGTCTTTTGTCCAGAGATTCTTTAAGCTTTCATCATTGAGGATTATTTTTACAATTTCTGAACCGTGTGCAGGTGGATTTGAATAAATAGTTCTAGCCGTTTTTTTTAGTTGGCTAAGTAATTTTTCAGACTTGTTTTCTTTATTTGATTTATAAATTAAACATCCTACTCTTTCACTATACAACCCAAAATTTTTGGAGTAACTTGAGCATATAAAAATATCATCTAAAATTTCATACATAGCTCTTACGCCTGCTGCATCTTCTTCAACCCCTATGCCCAATCCTTGATATGCGAAATCACATACAGGTATGATCTTTTTTTCTTTTATTACAAAGGCTAATTCTTTCCACTGATCTATACTCAAATCACATCCCGTCGGATTATGGCAACATCCATGAAGAATTATAATATCGCCACTTGGAATATTTTGAACGCTATTTAGGAAATTTTTGAAATCTACAACATTGTTTTCTTTATCAAAATATTCATAATCCATTGTTGAGAAACCCGATGATTCAAATATAGGTTTATGATTAGCCCATGTAGGGTTACTAAACCATACTTTTGAGTTTGGAGAAAAAATATTAAGAAATTCAGAAACAAGTTTTAATGCTCCTGTTCCTCCTGGTGTATTTAATCCAATTGGATAAAAATTTGGTTCACTAAAAAGATTTTTTCCTATTACCATTTCGATGGAACTATTTACAAAACCTTTATCTCCATCAATAGGCTTATAAGACTTGGATATATCCATATCAAGCAGTATTTTTTCAGCTTCTAGCACTGATTCAAATGTAGTGGTTTTTCCATTATCATCTTGATACACACCAACGGCTAAATTTACTTTGTTGGGGTTTTTATCTTTATTAAATTCTTCAGAAAGTCCTAGTATAGGATCTTTA
>JAZANE010000134.1:0-4752 GCA_036228785.1 Chloroflexota bacterium | reverse complement strand
CATTAAGTTCTGCATCGATAATAAAATCTCCAAAATCAAAAATTATTTCTTTCATAAAATACCTCTTAGACAAAAAAAAATTATACTTTAAGTATGATAATACAAATTTCATGATTAATAGTTCAGCAATAGTAATTGCCGGTGGCAAAAATAAAAGAATAAATATGGTGAAACCGCTTATAAACTTAGGTGGAAAGCAAATTCTTATTAGAATTAATGATGTCCTTAGTAAACTTTTTTCTGAAACAATACTAGTTATCAGAAAAGATCAATCTGATGATATTGCTGATTTAGGTATGGCATTAGGCATGCATATTGTTGAAGATAAATATGAAAATTTAGGACCTATAGCAGGAATATATACCGGCCTATTAGAATCTATATCTGAGAAAAATTTCATAATAGGTGGAGACTATCCATTTCTTTCAGAAAAACTTATAAAAAAAATGATTGATATTTCTAATGAAAGTAAGTCTGTTTTTATAAAAAAAGAAAATGTTATAAATCCACTACATGCAATTTATGAGAAATCGTCTTGGATAAATATTTTGTTGAATAATTTAGAGAATGGAAACTTTTCTACAAAATCAATAATTGAACAAAATTATAAACAACTTAGATCAAAATTTTTTCCTATCGATAATTTAGATAAAGAATACAATGAAAGTTTGTTGGATATAGATACATTGGAAGACTTAAAAAAAGCAAAAAAAATAATTTATAGCAAAAATCAGACTATTAGACCAGATATAAGACCTGAAGGAATATAAACAATAAATTATTCGTATCTTAAGGCTTCAGCAGGATATGTTTTACTAGCTTCATTTGCAGGTATAACACTAGCTAAAATAGATGCTATGACTGTTAGTCCAACTAATATACCTACTTCACCAAAAGGAATAACAAACTTTGCTCCTTCTAACTCTTTAGATATTTCATTATATATAAGCCATGATTGTAAAATTCCTAGAAAAATTCCTACTACAATTCCTAGAATAGTTATGAATGAGGATTCTATAAGAAATTGAGTTCTTATCATACTAGATCTAAAGCCAATTGCCCTAAGAACTCCAATTGATTGTCTCCTTTCCACAACTGCTCTAACTGAAAGCACTCCAATTGCTGCTACACCTACAATTAGACCTAAACCACTAAAACCTTGGAACAACTTATTAAAAGCATTACTTGTAGCCTGCTCCTCTTCAAGTCTGTTAATTAGTCCGTAAGCATTCATACCGTTTGCTAAGAATGTTTTCTCAAGTTTTTGAGCATAATCAGTAGGAGATTTATCACCAGATAAAGAAAAATAGTAAGTATTCAATGGTAGAGTTTCTTTAGCTAGTTTATTACCATTTGCATAAGTTGTATAAAACTTTGCTCCACTATTTCCAAATCCTGTTTCTTCCGCTAACCTTTCAACAATACCGATTACAGTAAATTTTTCTTCTTCTTCAGAATTTCTTTTTCTTATTTTTACATCAAAAGCATCTATCTCTTTCTCATCACCAGGCTCTATAAAAGAGGTTTTAAAAGTTCTATCAGGAGGCCCAAATGGGTCACCTGATGGTATTATAGATCCACTTGCAATTATCAAATTTGGATTCTCCAATAAAGATTGCCAAATTTCGACATCAGTAGAACCGTATTTTGGATCAAAGTGAGCCATTCTCCATTTAGTTATGTTCATAAAGTCTTCTTCGTAAGAAATAAGCCTTGAAGTTTTGAAAGCTTTGTTGTCACCAATATTTTCTGCTACTTCTACATTTAAGCTAGAAGAACCAAAAACAGAACTATAATCATCCATATTTAATGAATCTTCAATTTGACCTTGTATAGGTAATTCTGAACTCACACTAGCCTTAATATCAAAACCCCCAGTAACTCTTTCTGGTTGTTCAGAAGCTATATCTCCTATTCCATTTAGTACAGAAAATATCATTAAGGTGAAAATTATTAGACCAAACATTGCAACGGTTAATCCTGTTCTAAATTTAGATGCCATTGGATAACTTATCGCGGTTTTAGTTACAGCTTTTAATCCAGAAAATCTAGATAAGATCAAATTTAATATAAATATTAAGACTCTAGTGTTACTCATCAGAAGCCAAACAGCAGCCGCAGTTGAAATAGCTCCTCCTATTGGCCAAGCCCAGGGACCTGGTTGCGACAACTCTCCAGTAAAACTTTCAAAAAAACTTAGAGGTAATGAATTTACTAGGAGTACCAATCCACCTTCTAAAGTTCCTCCAATTTGATTTACAGTTTCTGGATCATTTATATATTTTGATGAAATAAATCTAATCAGCAAAGCTAAAGCTAAAACTCCTCCAGTTGAACCAAACCAAATATTAATATAATTCTCATTTAAAATACCCGTTAATAATAGAATTAATGAGAAAACACCAAGTAAAAGATATGAATGTTTTCCAAATAAAATGAATAGAGATCTGACAAAACTAAAAGGCCATGAAACAGGAAAAATCACCATTAGTAATACACTTCTGAATCTAGGAGCTTTTCCAGTTATAATTAAGTAAAGTTGTTTGAAAGGATATATTAGATTCCATAAAACTTCAAAAAGATTTACTCGGAATGGGTTTGGAGCTTTTTTTACAAACTCATCTTTTAGGCCTCTAATAGCAACAACAATATTCAAGTTACTAGCCCTGTAAGCTGAAAAAACAACTGTAATGAAAGTCAAAATCAATCCACTTGCAAATGCTATTAATAAAGATATGGGTGAATAATATGGCAATATTTGAAAATTATCAGTGCCGATAAGATCCTGAAGTATGTACACCAATCCAAAACTTAATCCAACTCCCAATAATGTTCCAACTATTGCAGCTAAAAATGAATATAAAGTTCCTTCATAAGTAAAAAGTTGAATCAGATCTCTTCTTTTTAAACCAACTGCTCTAGCCATACCTAGTTCAGTAGATCTTGCAGCTGCAAGTAGAACAAAAACAAGAAAAATCAATAGCATTCCTACCATTATAGAAAATGATCCAAATATTGAAAAAATTGTAGTTACACCCGTAGAAACGGCTTCTGCTAATCTAACACCATCGCTCTTAATATTATCTACTCTTAATCTTGTTAATTCTTGAGACATTTTCAAAATCTTTGCTGCTTCCTGCTGTAATCCTGATTTTTGTAATATTCCAAGTAGTACTAATTGAGTTGGATAATCTGTAATTGTAGTAATAAAATCATCATCATATATATCTTTTTCAAGTTTATCGGATAATTCGATTAATGTTTCTGAAGTTTCATTATCAGTCTCTTTAATTGATATAGCTTCATTTTTTAAAATTGACGGTATTTCATTTGTCTGTAATAAACTAAATACTTCTTTGGCAACATTTTGATTAGTTAGATTCGATCTCAAAAATTTTGTTACATCCTCAGAATACTCTAGTGATTCATCTCCTTCACCTATATTTGAAACAGCAATATTTGTTATTAAATTTTCTTTACTAAGTAAATTTTGTAATGCACTCAGCTCAAATGTCACATAAGGATAAGTAGTCCCACCTATTAATCCACCTGATTTAAGTACATCTGCAACAATAAAGTTACTTGGACCTTCATTTGTATAAATTTGAATACTATCTCCTTTTTGTAGTTTTAGTATCCTTCCAGCATCATAATTAAGGAAAACTTGGTCTGGCCCAAGTAAGTCTACAGATACATTGTCACCATCTAAATTTTCATAGACTTTCTGAACAGAAAAATTAAAATCAATCCCTCGAATATTCATACTACTTTCAGCAATATCTTTATCTTCATTAGATGCTGGTAATGTAGTTTGGATATACGGAATCAATTGCTCTATATTAGCGTTATCTTTGGAAATATTTTGCACATAAATAAACTCAGAATAATCAAAATATTCATCACCAAATAGCTGTTTGCCAGGACCTTCAATTACTTCATCAACTGGCCCCAAGCTATCTACAGCAACAGATCTAATTGAATATCTAACTGTGTCACCTATTCCAAGAGAGGTTGCGATTATAATTGAACTTAGCATTAGGCCAATAACAATTAATAGGCTCTGCCCTTTCCTTCTAGGTATATTTCTGGTTCCCATCTTGAATAATATAAATCTTCTTATTGATCCAAAAGATACTACTAGAAATATAACAATTAATAATACAGCCATAACTGTAGCTAGATTATTTGCTGGTATACCAAAAATCTTATCCATTATTTAGAAATTTCTCCATCCTTCATATTAATTATTCTATGAGCCCTACTTCCTACATAATCTGAGTGAGTTACTATAACAAAAGTTTGATTATTATCTTTATTTAGTTGAATTAATAGATCCATTATAACTTTTTCATTTTCACTGTCTAAATTACCTGTAGGTTCATCCGCCCAGACTATAGCAGGATCATTTACTAACGCTCTGGCAAGAGTAACCCTTTGCCTTTGACCTCCTGAAAGTTGTCCGGGCAATTGATGTTGTTGATTTTCCAAATCTACTTCAACAAGTTTTTCAATTGCTTTAGCTCTAGCATCTTTTCCAGAAAAACCTGATACAAGTAATGGCAGTTCAACATTTTCAACTGCAGTCAATACAGGAAGAAGGTTATATGTTTGAAAGACAAAGCCCATTTTTTTTGCTCTGAATTCACTTAATTGATCATCGGACTGATCACTGAGTGACTTCCCTTGGATTAAAATATTACCCTCATCAAAGGAATCAAGACCAGATAAACAGTTTAGTAATGTTGTTTTTCC
>JAZANE010000133.1:0-3620 GCA_036228785.1 Chloroflexota bacterium | reverse complement strand
TTAGTATCCAATTGATATTCTTAGAATTTTAAAATAAGATCAAATTGGTTAAAAATTTTTTTATTATTTATTAAATTAACAAATATAAAAATAGGTTTACTACGATTATGACTCAAAAAATAAAATCTAAGGATTTTGTAATAAGATTTGCAGGTGAGGGCGGACAAGGTCTAGTAACATCTGCTGATGCAATGGCAAGAGCAGCTACAGGTGCAGGCTTCTACTGCCAGACATTTTCAACTTTTCCTTCTCAAATTATGGGTGGCCCAGCATCATCACAAGTTAGAATTTCTACAACTCCTGTACTTTCTAATGGAGACGCTGTAGATGTACTTGTTGTCTTAAATCAATATGCATTTGATAATCATATTCAAGATTTAAGTGAGAATGGAGTATGTATATATAATGCACAGGATTGTGAACCCTCAGGAGAAGGTAATTATTTTGGAATAAATGCTGACGAATTAGCTAAAGAATCTGGAAATACAAGAGCTGCTAATATGGTAATCCTTGGAGCCGTAGCTACCCTAATTGATTTTAAAATAGAAAGTATAGAAAATTTCGTTAGAGAAAGATTCTCTAGAGGTAGAGATAATGATGAAGAGATAATCAGTTCTAATATTTTAGCTATTGGTCTTGGTGTAGATGTTGCTAAAAAAAGTGGATTTAGTGTAGGTTCTCTTGACGATCCAATTTCTCCCGATTATGAACAAATTATGATAACAGGAAATGCAGCATTATCTTTGGGGGCAACCTCTGCAGGATTAGATAGTTACTATGGTTATCCAATTTCACCTGCTACAACAATTTTGATCTGGATGGAACAAAATTTGATTAACAAAGGTAAATTTGTATTTCAAGTTGCTTCTGAAATTGAAGCTATTAATAATATCGTAGGAGCAGGCTTTTCAGGGAAAAAGGCTATGACAGCAACAGCTGGTCCTGGTATTGCATTAATGTCTGAAGGATTAGGATTGGCCTGGATGGCAGAAATACCATGTGTAGTAGTAGATATTCAGAGAGGTGGCCCAGCAACGGGTCTTCCTACTAAGTCTGAACAATCCGATCTTTTTGCATGTATGTTTCCTGCCCATGGAGATGTTAGATTGCCTGTTTTGGCTCCTGGATCGGTTGAAGAATGTTTTTATGTTGGTGAACTTTCCGTAAACTGGGCGGAGAGATATCAAGGTCCTGTAATGGTAATGGGAGAATTTAGTCTAGCGGAAAGGTCTGAAAACATAAAAAAACCTGATTTATCTAAAGTAACTGATGAGAGGCGTAATTCAAACACAGGTTCTAATGGTTATAAAAGGTATCAATCATGGGAGGGAGAACTTTCTCCTATGCCAATACCTGGTGGAGAAGTAGCATATGTTGCCAATGGTTCTGAGCACGACGAAATTGGTGATACTACCCACTTACCAAAACATCATATAAGACTAACAGAAAGAAGATTTGCTAAACTAAGCCTTCTCAATGATGCCCCTTATGAAATAGAGAATCCTAATTCTGACATAGCTATAATGCCATGGGGTTCTAGTAAGGGTGTTGCTAGAGAAGCATATGACAAGTTGGCTGATAAAGGAGAAAAAATAAGTTGGATTTACTCAGTTGCATTAAATCCTTTGCCCGAAGAAATTATTAAACAACTCAAAAGAAAAAAATTAGTTATAGTTCCAGAGTTAAATTATCAAGGACAATGGTCATCTATTCTGAGAATGGAAGGAATAAATGCAGTTTCAGTAACTCAATATACTGGACTTCCTTTCAAACCAACTGAGTTGTCTGAAATGATTCAAGAAAAGATTAAAGAAGTGGGAGTTTAAATTGAGCGATAGAAATCAGGAGTATGATTTTAAGTGGTGTCCAGGATGCGGTGATTTTGGAGTTAAGAGAGCACTTGAGCAAGCTATTGAAACCTATACTGAAGAGTTTGAAATTCCTAGAACATCTAATGTAATAGTTGCTGGAATTGGATGTTCGGGTAATATGGTTCACTTAATGGAGGGTGAACAGCCTTTTGGAATCCATGGAATTCATGGAAGAACTTTACCAATTGCATTTGGAGTCGCAACTTCAAGGCCTGATTTAAATACAATTGTGGTAGCTGGTGACGGAGATTTTCTTTCTATAGGAGCAGAACATATTCCACCTGCCGCTTCAAGAAATCCAAATATGACATGTATAATTATGGATAATGGTGTTTATGGATTAACAAAAGGACAAAGTTCACCTACATCTTCAACAGGGCAAATAACTACCTCAACTCCTTTCGGAAAGATGGAGTCTCAAATGAAGCCATTAGAACTATACTTGTCATATGGAGTAAGTTATATAGCTTCTCATTATTCAAGTAAACCAAAAGTACTTGCTGAGTTTATAGTAGAGGGAATGAAACACCCTGGACTGTCTATAATACATGTTCAATCGCCTTGTACAACGTATAATAATACATATGACATCCTAAGGGGTGATAAGAAAAATAATATCCCTGGAACTGCATTTGTTGTAGATGAGAATCATGACCCAAGTGATTATAATGCTGCCATCGATCTATTAAATAAAGGAGGGGTTCCCCTAGGACTTATTTATAAAAAGGCTCCACCTACCATTAATGATTTACAAGATAAAATAATAGCTAATAAATCTAAAGAAGTTGCTGACATATTGAACAGCTATTCAATTTAGGTATAATCTTCTTCTTCAGTCATATATTTTGATGGGCATCTAACAGATAGGTTAGATGCTACAAAAGTCCCTTCAGAATTAATTTCTCCAATCATAATTAATTCTGAATACTCGTTAAAAAAAACACTCCCTATCTCACCGGAGTACTCAACGTTTATATTGTTATCATTGATGGTATTTTCATCTGTAACTACAAAGTTAGCAGATAATCCATCTGGTGACCTTACGTAGGTATTCTGTACCAATACAGCTTTTAGTCCTATTTTTGATTGATCATTTAATGTTTTGGAACTAACTAATTCCTCTACTGAATAATATTTGTAAGTTGCTTCTGAAAAGGCTTGAAATCCAAAAAATAGTAAAGACACAACAACAACTACTATAATCGATATAAATGTAATTTTCTTATTCCGTAACTCAACTACTCTTTGATTAGAATTTTCTGACATTAATTTTTAGATGAAATTATTTTTAACTTATTATTAATTATAAAGATATATCCAAAAAATAGTAACGCAAGAAAAATAAAACTTCCTGCTAAATATCCTAAATTATTTTTAATATTTGATGATTCATAACTTACTAATGAATTAACTGATTCACCTGAATATTTTACTGAAATAGGTTCAAGACTATGCTGCGCTTCTTCAAGCAGAAATACTACGTATTCTTGATCATTATTTATTGTTCCAACCCATCTTTCTCCTGATTGAGTCTCTATTCCAATCTCTGAATCTGTAGTTATATTTAATTTGAAGTCGTTTCCAAAATTATCAACAATGTCTATGACAATTTTTTCAGTCTCTGAATTAATATTCTTAATGAAACCATTAACTAATTCTTCATTGCTTTGAGCATTAATTCCACTAAACGTTATAAAAGACGATAGTACAAAAATTAGTATAATAAAAAATTTCTTCATGATATTTTTT
>JAZANE010000132.1:0-4863 GCA_036228785.1 Chloroflexota bacterium | reverse complement strand
TATTTAAATAGGGTGTTATTTGTCTTTATCTGAAATTCAAGATTATCTAATGATAGTATTCTTGGCTGTTTTTTCTTTTTTAGGGATATTCTTGCTGATTTTTTTAGTTTATCTTTTGAGAAAAATTAATAAACTGGTAAATCAGTTTGAGTCCGCAAATCAAAAAATAGGATCATTCAAAGAATCTATTAATGTTATTGGTAAATCTGTAGATGTTTTTAGATCAATATTTGGCACAACACGAAAAAGTAAGGAATAAAATATGTCGGCAGAAGATTCTTTTTATAAAGGTTTTTTTTACGGAGCAACTATAGGATTTATTGCTGGGATTATTTATGCTCCTAAAACTGGTAATGAAACTAGAGAAATTCTTGGTGAAAATATCAAGGATTGGAAATTACGTGCAAATGATCTAGTTGATTCTGCGAAAGAAAGACTTAATAATGCAGTTCAAGAGGGTGCAGAGGAGTCTAAAAAATCTAGACAAGATCTTTATGACGAATAAAACTTATTTTGAGTAAGATCCAAGCACTTTTAAAAGTGAAGTAAAACTAGATAATTCTTCCATTGCTTTAGAAATTATTTTGTCTTCAACATGACCATCAAAATCTATTATAAATATATAATTACCAATCAAGTTTCCTTTGGGCCTACTCTCTATTTTTACTAGATTTATGTTTTTCTTCGCAAAACATTCAAGAGCCTTGAATAATAGTCCTGCTTCATCTGATTTTTTGAACTCAAATGCAATAGATGTTTTATCATTTCCTGATCTTTTAGATTTTGAATTTGATACAACAGCAAATCTTGTAATATTATTCTTATAATCCTGGATCCCTTTTGCAATTACATTGCAATTATTTATTTCTGCTGATCTACTATTTGCTATTGCAGCAACTGAATTATCATGATTGACAAGATCAGATACTGCCTCAGCTGTGGATGGATATTCGGATAATATAATATCTTTTACTAGATTTTCTTTTATCCATAAATTACACTGATTGATTGCCTCTGGCTTGCTAATTATTTCTTTTATATTTGAGAGGTCAGTGTCTTTGTTTTTTGTTATAAGACATGCTTCTATTGGTAGATGGATTTCACTATTAATATGTAGGTTTTTTGATTCAATTAAGAAATCGATCGTTTCTAAAATTGTACCTACTCTAGAATTTTCAATAGGTATTATTCCTTCATCTATTTGAGAGGATTCAACGCTATCAAGAACTTCAAAAATAGTCTTTTTGGGAACTAGTTGATATCCTTTTTTATTATATTTGAGAGCAGCTTCTTCGCTGTATGTTCCTATAGGTCCAAGATAACTTAATTTTTTATTGTTTATTGTCATTATCTTTATAATTTATTGTATTTTGAATTAATATTCTATCAAGAGGGCTTAAAGAATTATTTATATTGTGAGAAATTGCTCCCGATGATGAAATTACTGCTATAAACTCAGATTCATTTGGTAAGTTTATTTCGCTCACAGTTTTTCCAACATATTCGGATTCCTTACCAACTGAAATAATTCTTACTTCTGTATGATTATCCGTATTTGTATATATTAATTGATCAAATTTATTAGCAATATATGAGTTTAGATTATCACTAATTACTTCGTCATACTTAATTACAAAATCAAAATTATTTCCATTGAAAATATCTTTATTTTCAATTTTGTTTACTAAGCAAATAGTATATATATTTTCATTTAAGCTTTTTGCAATTTCTGAGGATAGAAAATTAATATCATCATATAGGGTAGATGCTATAAAATAATCTGCTCTTTCAATGCCTGCTTCAATAAGAGTATTCTTATTATAAGAATTTCCTAATATGCTGACATATCCAATTTCTTTTTCTATATCTAATGATTTCTTTTCATCTGTTCCAACAAAAGTTATTTCATTACCATCAGCAATTAATCTTTTTGACAAATTTATCGTAATATTATTCATTCCAGATATGATAATGTACATACTAATTATTCCCTAATCAAATATAAGTAATCGTCATCATTTAGATCAAAAGAAGAAATTACAGGATATTTTTTATTTTTATATGTTTCATAAATGTCTCTGTCAGATACCTTAAAAATAGATTTTTTGGTAGGATTGTAAGCTAAAAATTTTTCATATGAAAATACATTGAAAGGATCTGAATCACTTAGAAAAAATAAAACATCAGAATCTTCAAATATTTTCTTCATATTATCTTCGATATTTTCATCAGTGAAAATACTAACATTATTTTTTGTTATATTTTTATTTTCGAAATCAAAATTTCTTTCTTTAGAGTAAACGTTTATTTCATCTGAGTGGTTGACAATATTATCTAGAATATAATCAGTTATTTGAGAGATTCCTATTATTGATATTTTCATTAAACTAAACTCTTAATAATTGCATAGTGTTTACGTCGGAATATTTAGCTATATATTCAAATTTATAATTATCATCATTCTTTTTTTTGCCGTAAAATATCATATCAGCCTTAATTCTTTTAGCTTCCTTAACTATACCAACGCCTGAATTTCTTGATTGTAGAAGAATAAAATTTTCGCCATTTAGATCATAATTTATTTTTTTTTCATGTAAATACTTATTTGTGTTACTTAGTATTGTTTCCCCTTGGCTAATTTCATTTCCGACTTCATAACCAATATCATACTTTACAGGGACTTCAATTACATATATGAAGTAAACTTGTGAAGCGTGCTCCTTTATGAAAGGAATTACGCAATCTAATAGATCTTTATTATTTTCCTTATTTAGAAGTAATATTATTTTTTCTAGTTTCATAATTAGAGAAGCTTATTAATACTGTTATTGTTACCGATTATGCAAATTTCATCATTTTCAGAAAGTACTTCATCAGAGGATGGGTACATAACTATAGAATCACCTCTTTTTATTGAAACAACTGTTAATTTTTGAGCTCCTGGTTTATTTTCAAAGCCAGCCTCAGATAAAGAAAAACCTACTAGTCTATCGGGTACAATCATTTTGCTTATACCTAAGTTATTTGATAGTTCTAGGTATTCGTCTACTATTGGGGTAAAAAGAGTATTAGCTAGTCGATCTCCCATTTCTTCTTCAGCAAAGATTACTCTGTCACAACCTAGTCTACTTAGGGTACTTTCATGAAGTGTTGATGATGCTCTAGCAACCACAGTACTTAAGTTGAGAGTTTTTAGTAAAACTGTAACCATAACCGAAAGCTCAACATTTGAACCAATTGCTACAACCCCAACATCAAAATCTTGAACACCTAACTCCCTCAGCGCTGTTTCAGATGAAGCATCTGCAGTCACAGGATAAGTCACTTGACCAATCATTGATTGAACTTTTTCTTCATCATTATCTATTGCCATCACGTCATAACCTAATTGGTACATTTTGCTTGCAAAACTAGTACCAAATCTTCCTAATCCAATAACAACAACCTGAGGTTTTAATTTAATCAACCTATCCTAACTATTTCATAAGCAGGCTTTGCTTTACTCATAGACCGTCTTCCTACAAACATTAAGGCTAATAACATTGGGCCAAACCTACCAACTATCATTAAGAATGAGATGAGTATTTTCGAAGATTCATTTAAACTTCCAGTTATACCGGTAGTCAATCCTACATTTCCAAAAGCACTGACACATTCAAAAAGTAATTCTCTAAATATGGTATCAGGTTCAAATGATGAAATTATCGTAAAAGAAAATATTATTATTATTATTGAAAATATAAATATTATTAAAGACCTTCGTATAATATCTTTATTAATTGTACGTTTGAATAAAATGACTTCTTCTTTACCTATGATTGTTGAAATTAAAGAGACAGTAATTATTGAAAGTGTTCCTATCTTAATTCCTCCAGCTACCGATAAAGAGCTTCCACCTACAAACATTAGCGCAATTGTAGTGATACTGGTACTGTTATGTATTGAATTATAATCGATAAGAGAAAATCCTGCTGTTCGAGTAATGCTATGAAATATTGAATGAATTATTTTTTCTCTTATTGAGACATTTCCAATTGTTTCTAAATTAGTCCATTCAGAAAATAAAAATTGTATTGCTCCTAAAATCATTATTATAGTGGTACCGAAAATTATAACCTTAAAATTTAGAGTGAAAAAAATATCTTTATACTTTGACTGAATAAATAATTTTGCATTTGCAAATAATTCTAAAATAAAAGGATATCCTATACTTCCTAAAACAATTAGTATCATTGTAATATTTAGAACTGCTGAATCATAACTAATTGCTCCTACGCTACCTCTATCATGATCACTTATGATATCGAATCCAGCTCCATTGAATGCAGATATAGAATGAAATAAAGCATTAAATACAATTCCATAATCATTTCCTATGATTTTTGGATCCCAAAAAAATAAGAGAGAGATGAATCCAATAATCTGAAAAATAACACTCATTAAGAATATGTTTAGCACTAGCTTAATTGAGCTTCCAGGGGCTATTTTTGAAGGAGTGCTATCACTTAAGCTTTCATTAATTAGAATTTTTTGTTCTAAGTTTAATCTTTTGCCAAAGAAAATATAAATTATGAACCCTGCACCCATCATGAAACCTATCCCACCAATAAATGATAATATCATGATTATTGTTAATCCAAACTGGTTCCATACTTCCTCAGATTGAAAAGGAGTTAGACCCGTTACTGTTACTGCTGATGTGGCTACAAAAAAACTATCTACTAATGATATGCTTTGATTTTCTTTGCTTGAAATAGGTAAAAAAAGTAATAATGTTCCTAATAATATAAATAAAATCAACCCGTAAAAAATTATCAAAGGAGAATTAATTCCCCTTCTAGATCTTTTCTTATTTTCTAGTTT
>JAZANE010000131.1:0-3154 GCA_036228785.1 Chloroflexota bacterium | reverse complement strand
CCAGACGCTGGCCTAAGTATTTCAGAAACAGAATTAACATACATATCACAATAAGAATTTAGTTCACTAATTTTTTTTCCAACTTCTTTATTTGAAGACATTTTTTCAAAATGTTGATCTATTTCTTCTATAGATTCAAACCTCTTAAAATGACTTACTAAACTTACTGTATTTGTAAAGGGTGTAGTTATTCCTCCCTGACCTGACCAACCCATCAATTTTCTCAATTCTATAGTTCCTTCTGTTACCTCTCTTATTTTAGAAACGTGAGGTTTTCTAAAACTTCTAAATGTATATGGCATTTTATTTCCCTTATTTTTAAATTTATTTTGTTTATATTTAAATCTTTATTCTACTTATTGAAACCATAAGGAGATTAATTAGACTTTTAGATAATTTAAATTGTATTTGTTAACGAAAAAAGAACTTAAAGTAAATTTAATTTAACGAAATTATTCATTATGCTAAAATAAATTCCGAAATGCTAACTTTTTGTTTTGAAATCCAAATAAAAGCTTTCTAATTACAGCTTTTCTAAATTTAGCAACAATAATTTTGATTTTAAGCCTGCCCCATACCCACCTAAATTTCCATCATTAGCTATTACTCTATGACATGGAATTATGATTGAAATTGGATTCTTATTATTTGCATTACCGACGGCCCTGTAAGAGCGAGGATTGTCAATCAGTTTTGCAACATCCATATAGCTTAGAGTTTCTCCATATTTTATTGATCTTAATTTTTCCCACACTTTTATTTGAAATTCAGTTCCATATACATAATTTATTGGAATATTAAATTCAATTCTCTTACCCAAAAAATAATCAGACAATTGAGAAGTAGTTTTGTTCAATATTTGATTTTTTTTACTATAAATTTTCTTATTTGAGAATTTGGAATTAATAAAATTTTGAATATTATTAGATCGAATAAATTTTAGTAGAAGTAAATTTTCATCATCTGCTATTAGCTGTAATTCACCAATAGGTGACTGATATTTTGTTTGATAGAGTGACACTTAATAAATTCCACTACTAATATTGAGCATTGCGCAACTTAGGTAAAGATCTAAATTATTCAACAATGCATTCCTTAATTTGAGTAGCTATATCTCGAGTTTTATCAACAAAAGAATCTATCTCTTTTTCACTCATCAAAACGTTTAGTGCCCCAGCATTTTTTAATTGAAGTAAGACTTCGTTATTTCTGAGATAACTAAATAAAATTTTTGTCATCTGAGCATTATTCTCAATAAAAGTTCTATAATCAACTATTTTGTGATCATTAAAATTAATACCAAACAAAGATCCATAACCTGTGATCTGAACAGGTAAATTTATTTCATCAAATACTGATCTTAATCTTTGTCTCAATTTTTCCCCCAAATCATTCATGTGGTCAAAATCTTGTTGATTAATGTTACTCATGACTGCAATGCCTGCTTCCATAGTCAATGGATTACCATTAAAAGTCCCTGCATGAGCAATATCATATTTTTTACTAGTAGGATCAAAAAGTTCCATTATATTTTCTTTTCCACCAAAAGCACCAACAGGAAGACCTCCACCAATAATTTTTCCTAAAGTAGTCATATCAGGAGTAATTCCAAAAGATTCTTGTGCACCTCCTTTTGAAACTCTAAAACTTTGAATTTCATCAAAAATCAACACAATACCTAGTTCTTCTGTTATTTTTCGAATAAATTCAAGAAAATCAATATCTAAAGGTAAATAACCAAAGTTAGAAACAATTGGTTCCATAATTATGCATGACAAATCATTTTTGAATTTTCCAATAAGAGCTTCACATCTTTCCTTATCGTTGTAAGGTAGAACAATTACATCTTCTAAAATACTTGGAGGTTGATAACTATATTCTGGAATACCAGGATGAGTTTCAGGGTTCAAGTCATCTTTTTTCGGATATACACTAATAGAAACATGATCATGAGTTCCGTGATAGCCTCCCTCAAATTTAGCTATCTTAGTTTTTTTTGTGAAAGATCTTGCAGCCATAATTGCCATCATAGTTGCTTCTGTACCAGAGTTAGTGAATCTAACCTTTTCCATTGAAGGAATTCTATCAATCAATATATTAGCAAGTTTTGTTTGCCCATCAGTTGGAACACTATATACCGTACCATCATCAATTTGGTTAGATAAAGCATTCATTATTTTAGGATTAGCATGACCCAAAATTAGCGTTGTAGCATTCAACATAAAATCTAGATACTTATTTGCATCAATATCATATATATACATTCCTTCAGCTTTATCGACATAAAAAGGATACGGATCCATCCATTGGGTAGTCCTAGTGTTTCCACCAGGCATCACATTTTTTGCTGATTTATACTTATTAAAAGAGTTTTTTGTGTTTGATAAGTAATTTTTATTTTGTTCTTCTAAAAGATTATTAAGTTTTTCTTGCATAGTAATATTATGTTTCATTTTCAGATAATTATATAGAATTTGGAAACTTAAGTATTTTTCTCTGGATTCCAAACAGGACCAAACATATTAATAAATAAAATCAATCCTACTGATGACATTCCTAGAGCAATTATAGAAAATAAAAACTTTATATCTAATTCTAATGAAATACAAACCAGACCAAAAATTACAACAATCGATAATCTTGTTATCGCTCCCATTATAGGAATAAACATTTTACCAGTTCCTTGGCTAGCAAAATATAATGTTTTACCAAATGCAAATATAGGATAAAAAGGAGCAACTATAGCCAAATACAGGGCACCAATGACATATGCTTCTGAATCAGCAGTATACAAATCAAGCCATAAGCTAGGAAATATTGAAAAAATAAATCCTGCAAGTGCTGCAAGAGTTGCAATAAATGTTGCTCCATACCATGCAGATCTTCTAGCTCTATTGAATTGATTTGCCCCAAAATTAGTTCCCACACAAGAAGTTAATACCCCGCCAACACCAAATGCTAAAGGAATTAGTGTTTGCTCAAGTCTAGCACAAACACCATATCCAGCTATTGCTTCTGTTCCAAACCTAGAAATAAAAGTTGTAGTAAAAATCATTGTTAGCGCAATACTAGTACTATTTATTGCACCTAATCCTCCTACATTTAATATGTCAATAAAAATTTCTTTTTGAGGTTTAAGAATTTTAAATCTTAT
>JAZANE010000130.1:0-4743 GCA_036228785.1 Chloroflexota bacterium | reverse complement strand
TCCAAGAATTGATAGTATAAAATTTGGTAAATTTTTCCTATCTGTTTTGTTAATATATTGTATAAATATTAATATAAATATCATTATTGGGAATGGTAATAAAGGTAATATTTGAGATAGTGCTAGTGTAATTGATTGAGCTTTAATTGCTAAAACTTGTAAAAGACCAAAAGCATAAGCTCCTGTTGCAGCTCTATATGGATTCCATCCACCAAAAATTACAATTGCTAAAATAATCCAACCATAATTAGCAGTATGGCTTTCAGACCAACCATATTTTGTATATAAAGAAAATGTTGCTCCCGCCAAACCTAAAAGTGAACCACCAATTATTGTTCCCATAAGTCTCATTTTCTTAACATCTATTCCTCTTGATCTTGCAGCTTGAGGATTTTCTCCAGAAGCCCTAATGGAAAGTCCTATATTAGTTTTATTTATGAAAAACCATGAGCTTGGAATTAGTATTATTGAAAAATAAGTGATTAGTGAATGATTGAACAAAACTTTACCTAATATTGGAATCTCTGAAAATATCGGAATAGAAAATTTTGTAACTAGTGGTCCATTTATTCTTACATAATCTTGACCTAAATAATTACTTAAGTGAATACATAAAATTGTGAGCACAAATCCTACTGCAATTTGATCCATTCTAAGTTTTATATCACATATTGAAATAAAGAAAGCAATCGAGGCTCCGCAGATAGTTCCAGCAATAAATCCTACTAAAGCAATATCCGTTATATATCCAAAAACAAAACCTGTCAAAGCAGAGATCATTATTGTCCCTTCAGCTGATAAATTTATCACTCCACTTTTCTCAGAAATTGTCTCTCCTATGACAGCAATAATTAATGGAGTACTCAATGAAATTACTGTAATAATTGTACTCTCAAATAACATTATGATTTACTACTCCCAAAGATATTTTTAATAATTTTTTCTTCGAACTTCAATCTGTCTAAAATCAACCAACTCAACACGAAAATAGCTTGAATTATACCTATTAAGCTATGGTCAAGACCTAATTTGATTTGTAACTGACTCCCTCCTACAATCAAAGCAGAAAATAAAAAACTTACAATAAAAGTAAAATATATATTTCTTGAACAAATCAGAACTATCAAAATTGATAAAAAACCAAATCCTCCTGATATCGTAGGAACTAGTTTATGATAAGCACCTGAAGCTTGAGAAAATCCAGCTAAACCAGCAATAGAACCTGCGATAAAAAAAGAAAAAAGAATGTAATTTCCAGAACTAAAATAAAATCGTCTAGTTGCAATTTCATTATTTCCTGTAGCCTTCAATCTAAGACCAAAAGAAGTGTATCTCAATACAAAATTACTCAATATATAAAAAATCAATACAATCAGTAGCATGAAAATTGGAAATTCGCTTTGACCTATTGTAGGTATCCATGAGGATTTATCGAAAATATCTGTACCTCCTGTAGAAGCAATGCCTTCTCTTTTCCATGGTCCAATAATAAGATAAATAACAATACCTGAAGCTACAAAATCTAAACCTAATCCACTAAAAATTTCATGAACATTTCCCTTAACTTTGAGCAGACCACATATCAAACCCCAAGTTCCTCCAAAACCTACGGCAAAAATCATTTGTATATAAGGTGATATTATGCTGTCTTCTAAAAAAGATCTGGCGATTAATGTAGCCCCTACTGCCCCCATTATTATTTGTCCCTCAATTCCTATATTCCACATACCTGCCGAAAATGTATATATCAAAGCAAGAGAAGCCAAAGAAATTGGAAACCAAACTAACAGAGTTCGGATTAATTTTGAATAGCTCCCTAATGAACCATAAAGAATAGAATCGAATATTTGTAAAGGAGAAGTTCCAAATAAAAATAATATAAAAAATATAATAGATAAAACAAAGCCTAGCCTAATTATATTTACAGTAAGTATATCTAATCCATTATTCATTCATTTATACCTGACACATAATTAATTATAATTTCTTTAGTTAGATTTTTTTTATGATCAACATTCATAATATATTTCCCTGAAACAGATACTATCACATCAGAATATTGCCAAATTTCATCAATATCTGTAGAAGAAAATATTATTGCAATATCTTTATTCTTTCTCTCCAAAATCATTTCCCAAATAGTATTTGCTGAATTTAAATCAAGTCCTCTAGTGGGTTGTTCTAGCAGTAAAATAGATTGACTCTCGGGCATCAAAGAAAGCATTAATCTTTGTTGGTTCCCACCAGATAATTCATTTACTTCATTTCTTAGCTGAGCTTTTATATTAAATTCTGTAATTTTATTATTTGCATTTTGAGTAATATTTTTCCAATTTAATATTTTAGATTTAGATGCTTCAGACAATCCAAAATGCTCAAGAACACTTAATTCACTAAATAATCCTCTCTCAATACGATCTGCTGGCATATAATAAAATAACTTTTCTGACATCTTTTTTTTCGATTCAAGAACTATTTGAGTGCTAGACAGTTCCTGTGTAAAAAAGTTTTTTACGAAAAGGTCATTATAAGATCCTTGTAACCCTGCAATTCCTATAACTGATCCATATTGAAAATCCTTTTGAAAAAAACTATTTTGTTGCTTTCTCAAATCAGTCTTTTCAAAATTTATTTGAAAATTTTCATTACTTGATGATTGAACTAACTCTGAAGTATCATTTTTTGTATTTTCGAACATTGCTTCAATTATTTGCTCTGTTTTGAAAGGCTTTCTAATAGATTTAACAACTTTACCTGCTTTTAATATTGTTCCTGAATCACATATTTCTATAACTTCATCTAATTTATGCGAAACAAAAATAATAATAATGCCCTCATTAGAAAGAGTTCTTAGAGTTTGAAACATCATTTTTTTTTGCTCAAGGGAAAAGGCACTAGTAGGTTCATCCAGAATAATAATTTTTGCTCCGTTATAAAGTAATCTGATTAGCTCAACTTGTTGTCTTTCTCCTATAGAAAGCGAATTTGTTCTCTGAGAAAAATCAAAGTTAAGATTATATTTCTTAAAAAGCTTAGAGATTGAATTGGAAGTTTGACTTAAATTCCTAAATGGATTTTTATCTTTAATTCCCACTAAAAAACTCTCTAAAATAGATAAATTGCCAAAATCAAGAGGATCTTGATTTAAGAGGCCTACACCACCTTTTATTGACTCTTTGGGAGAACCAAGAAGTAAATTCCTGTTATCAATAATTATTTCCCCACTATCAGGGGTTATCTGACCAGAAATAATTTTAACAAGAGTTGATTTTCCAGCTCCATTTTCTCCTAAAAGAGCATGAATTCCCTCATTGATAGAAATTTTTATTTCAGAATTAGCCTTTAATTCACCAAAGCTTTTGGATATATTTTTTATTTCTATCTTCATAAAAAAGTGGGCTTCTCAAATTGAGAAGCCCAAAAACTTTTATTCACTGTCTCCAGTCATACCTTCTAGAAGTTGTGATGTATACCATATCTGAAAATCTGAAGCCTCTTCTCCATCAGCTAAAAATTCAGATCCATCTTGAAAATTCAGTGGACCAGTAAAGAGATTGATTTCCTCAGATGACAATTTGCTTATGAAAGAATCTAATTTGGAAACTTCATCTGCTGTTAAGCCATCACCTGTGTTCCATCCAATAGTGGAACTATCTTTATCATTCATATCATCCCAGTTTGGACCGCTCCATACAAATTCACTTTCAAATTCTCCATGACCAGCTTTCATAGCTGCATTAAGATACTCTGGCCCCCAATTGAAATAAGGGACACCAAGACAAACCTCTGGTGCAGTATCACATGAAGCCTCATAGTCATATCCTACAACGAAAACATCCTCTCCTTCTGCAGCTCTCTGTCCAGTTACGACTAAAGCTTCAGGAGTATCAATATGAGAGATAATTACGTCTGAACCTCCATCAAAAAATTCATTAGCAACTTGAGTAGGGTCTGATGTCACACCAGGAATATGGAACCAAAAACCAATCCATACAACCTCAAATTCAAGTTCGGCTTCTCCTTCATAACAATGCTTGGCCCCAAGATAAGCGGCATTAGTTAATCTTCTAGTTTCATCATTTATTAATGGACCCAAAAAGCTTATTTTTCCAGTCTTAGTCTTCAGAGCTGCAGCACATCCAGCAATCATTTTACCGTACTCCATTTTTCCCATTATATTTCCCAAGTTACTAAGATCTTCTCTGTATGCTTTACCATCAGTCCAAGCACTATCTCCGGATGCCCAAATCATAGGAACATCAGGAAATTTTTCTGCTGCTGCTAAAATTCCATCTTTCATATCATCAGAAGTAGCAAAAATTAGTTGAGCACCTTCGTCTATCATATCTGATGCAACTTGTTCTACAGTTAAGTTAGGGCTGTCAGCTGGATTTATCATATCAGCTACAATCATTTCTGCTCCAGCGATTTCTTCAATGTATTCACCACCTTCGTAGTGAGCTTGAGACCACCCTTTGTCATCTCTTGGTCCAACAAGTATCATTCCAAATTTGAATGATCCATGATCTTCATCTTCATGGTCATGACCATCATGGTCTTCATCTTTGTGATCATCGTCGTGATCATCCGAATCCTTTGTTTCTTCAGTAGCATTATCAGTGGTTGCCACTTCAGCCACTTCTTCTTCCTCAGTACATGCAATTACCGAGAAAATTAGAATTGAGATTAATAACAATTTTAAAAAAATTTTCATAGCTAAATCCTTACTTGAAATTTTGTTTT
>JAZANE010000129.1:0-2615 GCA_036228785.1 Chloroflexota bacterium | reverse complement strand
TTAATTCATAGTAATTTTTTGAATTTGATAGCATTATTATACAATTACTGACTCTGAGAATTAGTAAATTTGCTATTTTGGAAATTTATATAAGGAGATTTCATGATACCAGAAGTTGTATTGAATGTGTTGAGTACAGGCATGGGTGGATTAGGGTCTGCAAATAAAGATCTTATACCTTCGCAATGTAACGCTAAAGGCACTCATGTTGACAGAAACAAAAACATAATCACTATTTATGTTCGTAGAGATGAAGCAGAACGTCTTATTTCTGACTTTAATGAAACAGGCCGCGTAGCGTATTTTGCAAGTTCACCCGCACAGGAAGCATACCAATTCAAAGGTCAGTTCTTGAAGCTGAAAGAACTTGATGATAATGATTTGGATCTATCCAGAACTTGGAGAAAGGGGTTGGAAGAGGTTTTTAAAAGTTTTGACATGCCTGAGGAAAACATAAACAACTATCTTGGAGGTGATCCAGATGTAGGAATTGAGATGGAAATCGAGAAAATTTTTAACCAAACACCTGGCCCTAATGCTAGCAAAGAAATTGAAATAGAATAAAGGGATTATTATGGGACTTATTACAGAAAAGCACCTTCCTGCATTAGAAGGATTAATACCAAGTAGATTAACAACATGTTCAAAAGATGGAGAACCTAATGCCACAGTAATATCACAAGTTTGGTATGTGGATGGAGATCACGTAGCATTATCTTTTCAATTTTTTAATAAAACTAGAAAAAATATTCAAGAAAATCCATATGCTGTAACCACAGTTGTAAATCCTAATGACATGAGCATGTATACATTAGATTTAAAATTTGATCATTCTGAAACTGAAGGAGATCTATTTGATGAAATGGACATGAAGCTTGAGGCTATAGCCTCTATGCAAGGAATGTCAGGAATATACAAGCTTTTAGCTGCAGACGTGTACAAGGTTTTAAATATAAGTTAAATCTTTAAAATATGTTAGAAATTGAGGAAAATCAGAATACTAAATTAGAGTTATTAGAATCTCAATTAGATAGAAGTAAAAAAGAAATTGAGATCATTCAGAAAATCTCTAATGAGGTTAATGCGACACTAGATTTGCGCCGTATTGCTGAGACTATGTTAAGACTTATGTTTGAAATTTTTTCTTTCGAACATTCAATGATTCTTTTGTTGGAAGAAGATAATAATACTTTGAAAGTATTAGCAACGCATGGCTATAAGGATGATGGGATAGGAGCAGAAGTTAAAGTGGGTATAGGAGTTATTGGAATGGTTGCAAAAAAGAAAAAATTGATGAGAATGGCTAATTTAGGTATGCAACGCCAATACATGCAGGCCATAAAAGTCCAAGCAGAAAATCAAGGTATGAAACTAGGTCAGGAATCAGTTGAACTTCCCGGACTTAAAGATGGTGAAAGTCAGGTTGCTATTCCAATGCTCCTTGAGAATGAATTAGTAGGAGTTTTTAGTGTGGAAAGTAAGAAGGTAAATATTTTTGATAAATCTGACGAATATTTGATTGGTATATTAGCAAATCTTGCAGCAAGTGCTATGCAAAACGCCAGACTTTATCAAAGAGAGCAAGAGCGTATTAAAGAATTGGAAAATGCGCAATTAGAGCTCTCAAACCTAAATCTAAGTTTGGAATCAAAAGTAGCTGAACGAACTATAGAGTTAAAAAATGCGAACACACAGATTTTAGACAGTATTCAATATGGTAGCAAAATACAACGAGGTATTTTACCAAGCAAACAGATGATCATAGATAACATTGGTAAATTTGAAGAAGTTTGGTATCCAAGAGATGTAGTTGGGGGAGATTTTTATTGGTTTCAGCAAGTTGGGAATAAATCTGTTATCCTTCTTGCAGATTGTACTGGACATGGAGTGCCTGGTGCGTTCATGTCTCTTATTTCAATATCATTACTAGATAGGATATTTAGTGAATCTTTTCCACCTACTCCTGCAGACTTGTTGGAAGAACTTAGCTTACTTATAAGGAAATCATTAGGACAAGAAGAAGAAAACTCTATGTCAGATGATGGATTAGATGCAGGAGTATGTTATTATGATAAATCAGTTGATAATTTAACTTTTTCTGGGGCAAAATCATCAGTCTTTGTTCAAATTGATTCAAATTTTGAAGAAATTAAAGGAGATTTAAAGAGTGTAGGTTATCGACCTTTGAAAAAAGAAAAAAAATTTACTAATAAAATCATAAAAAAAGCTAAAGGGAAGAAATTTATAATGATATCAGATGGAATTACTGATCAAATTGGAGAATTTACTAAACGTCCGTATGGAAAAAAAAGATTTATATCATGTTTAAATAATAACATAGACTTAGATTTAGATGGACTAAAGGATTCAGTATTTTCAGAATTGTTAAAATTTCAGGGCAATGCAATAAGAAGAGATGATATTACTTACCTTTCATTCCAACCCTCATAGCTTATCTGGGTTACTTTTTGAAACTTTTAAGCATATTCTCTAGACAATAAAATACTTAGTATAAGAAGGTACATGAAACACTCATAGGATTAACGCTTGTCACAGACAAAACTAAAGTGCCAATTCGTGTGGTCTGGGCATCTATAATGACACAATTCTGTCTA
>JAZANE010000128.1:0-8109 GCA_036228785.1 Chloroflexota bacterium | reverse complement strand
GGGAAAAAATAGAAAACATTAGTGCATACGATTGGCTTTCAAATAAAGTAAGTAAGAGAACTTTTGATATTATATTCAGACCTTTATTGTACGGAAAATTTGGTAAATTTTATAAAACAATTGGAATGCCTTGGTTTTGGGCAAAAATTCAAACAAGAGTTTCCTCTAGAAATTACAAATTTCAGGAAATATTATGTTATCCAAATGGATCTTTTTCTAAACTAATTTCAAAACTTGAAAAAGAAATTAAGAAAAATGATGGAAAAATATATTTCGATCATAAAGTTACAAAGATAATAACAAAGGACAATTCAATTGATTCTGTAAATATAATTGATAATAAATCAACTAAAAAAAATGTTAAATACGATATCGTTATATCAACAGCACCATATCAAGTTTTAGACAAATTAATTGATCTTGATCAAAAGATTCAAAATTCCATGAATAAAGTAGAGTATATGTCTGCAATTGTCATGATATTAGTATTAAATAATAGTCTTTCAGAATATTACTGGTTATCAATAGCAGAAAATAAATTTCCATTTTTAGGCATAATCGAGCACACTAACTTAATTCCTAAAGAAAAATATGGCGATAAAAATATTATATATATTACAAATTATGTCGAAAATGATAATAATCTTCTAAAATATAGTTACAAAGAATTAATTGATTTATACACACCTTATCTAAAAAAAATAAATAAAAATTTTGATAAAGATTGGATACTAGAATATAGATTCAATAAAATCAATTATGCTCAACCTATAATCCCAGTAAATTATTCTAAAAATATTATCCCTTTAAGTTTGCCAATTAAAGGTTTGTTTAGTGGAAATACTGCTCAAATATACCCAGAAGATAGAGGTACAAATTACGCAGTTGCCCTTGGGAATAAAATAACTAAGTTAATTATCAAAAACTAAATTAATCAGAATATACTACTTATGGCATTGGATAATACTTATAGATAGTGAATAATATAACTAAAATATATCTAGCTAATATGGAGGTAGATGATGGATTCCTTAAGAGATAAATCTGTAATACTAACTGGTGCAGGCTCAGGTATTGGAAGAGTTACAGCAAAAATGTTAGGCGAAATGGGAGCAAATGTATTTATCGTCGGAAGAAGAGAAAATTTACTCAAAGAATCGGTTAAAGAAATTGAGGCTGCCGGAGGAAAAGGAGCATATATTTCAGCTGACTTAGAAGATGGAGATGCAGCAGCAAATGTTGCTAAGGAAGCTATTAATACTTTTGGAAACATACAATATCTTGTAAATAATGCAGGACATAGTAGTAAAGTTAGAGCAATAAGGTATGTTGAAAAAGAAGACTGGCAGTCAGTTTTTAATGTTAATGTTGAAGGAGTTTATAGATTATCACAAGCAATAATACCTAATATGATTGAGCAGGGAGAAGGGACTATTGTTACTATTTCATCTATGGCTGCAGTTACACCAGGATTGATGGGGGGAATACCTTACTCATCTGCTAAAGCTGCAGTAGCAGCAATGATGACAGCTATGAGGCAAGAATTAAGAGAGCATAATATTAGAACATGCACTATTTATCCAGCAGAAGTTGATACTCCAATTTTAGATAATAGGCCTTTACCTCCCGATAAAAATGCTAGATCAACTATGATGATGCCTGAAGATATAGCTGAAACAATTCTTTTATGCATGAGAATGCCTCAAAGAACTATTGTTCAAGATTTAATTGTAAGCCCGACTATTCAGAGGGATACCAGCGAAGATATGAAGATTGCTAAATCTTTAGTGAAAAAATAATAGTTAAATTTTCTACAAAATAAATCTTGTTACTAAAAAATTCAATTGATAAAATTAAAATATAAACTCAGGAGAGAAATTGTCAGAAAAAATTAATTCTGAAAATTTAAGAAAAATTATTAGAGATTCTATTTCTAATCAAAAAAGAAAAACTGTAACAGTATTATCATCATTGTTAGCTGTACAAGACAAACTTCATTATATTCCTGATGAGGCTGTTGAAGAAATATCAATTCATTGTAAAGTTACCATAAATGATGTTTGGAGTGTTGCATCATTTTACACAAACTTTAGATTTACTCCACCTGGAGATAAAACACTTGATGTTTGTTGGGGACCTAGCTGTCATATTAATGGAGCTCAAAATCTTATAAATCAAGCTCACGAACAACTTGGAATAAAAGGAGAAGGGGAATCAAAAGATAACAAAGTAACGCTTAGATATTCAACTTGTTTAGGAGCATGCGCACAAAGTCCAGTATTTGCAATAGATCACAAAATGTATGGCAAACTAGATGAAAATAAATTAAGTACTATGATCAAAGAATTAAGAAAATAAAATGTCAAAACAATATGAAAAGTTAGAAGAATTATCTAAAGATTATTTATCAAAGATATATAAAGATAAAATTGTCATTAGAGTTCAAACTGGTACTTCAGGCCAAGCAGTTGGTGCTGATGAAATATACAAACAATTAAGTTCTAATAATAGTAAAAAAATTAATGTTATTGAAGTTGGATCAATGGGGTTAATGTATCTTGAACCAATAGTAGTTGTTGTCATGCCCTCAGGAGAAAAAATTTATTATGCAAATGTTGATCTTAATACAGGTCAGAAGATTTTTGACCACTATTCAAATAGCAATGAAGTTCTATTACAAAATGCTTTTGCTTACGAATCTAGTAAAAATTTAGATATTTCCATCCCCAATATAAATGACTTACCTCAATTTTCCAAACAGCTCAGAATTGCTACTAGAAACTTTGGTGAAATAACACCCGGAGATATACTGCAATATATATCTACTGGTGGATATTCAGCACTAAATAAAGCTTTGTTTGAAATGACACCTGAAGAAGTTGTTGAAGAGGTAAAGAAGTCGGGATTGAGAGGTAGAGGTGGGGCTGCATTTCCAACTGGTGTAAAATGGAGTTTCTTAGCCCCTAACAAAGCCCCTGTAAAGTATGTTTTATGCAATTGTGAAGAAGGTGATCCAGGTGCATATAACGATAAAGGAATCCTTGAAACAGATCCCCATACATTAGTCGAAGGACTTATATTAAATGGATACGCAACAAATTCTAACAAATCGTATGTATTCATTAGGCAAGGGCACGACATACCAATTAATGCAATAGAAAAGGCTATAAAGGAAGCTTATGATAAAGGATTATTGGGAGACAATATATTAGGCTCAAACTTTTCCTTTGATATGGAAGTTTCACTTACAGGAGATTCATATGTAGCTGGAGAAGAAACTGCATTAATGGAAGCAATAGAAGGTAAGAGATCTACTCCAAGATTTAAGCCTCCTTTCCCTGCAGCCTCAGGTTTATGGCAAAAACCAACTAATATAAATAACGTTAAAACTATATCTTATGTTCCACAAATTATTAAAAATGGATCAGATTGGTTTAGTTCAACAGGAACTGAAAAATCATCAGGCACAGCAATTGTTTGTCTATCTGGACATATAAATAGACCTGGAATGTATGAGATACCAATGGGTATGACAATTGAAGAAGTATTAGATGACGTTGGAGGTGGATCTAATTCAGATAGTGATATTAAAATGCTACAAACAGGAGGTCCTCTAGGAGGAGTGCTTGGAAAAGAAGCTTTTGGAACAAAGATTGATTTTGATGAAATGGCTCAATCAGGAGCTATTTTAGGCTCTGGAGGAATTATTGTATGTAATGAAACCGTTTCGGTTGTAGATTTGATAAGAAATCTTGTGGCTTTTAACCAATTTGAATCTTGTGGTAAATGTTTCCCATGTCGACTGGGAAATACTCATATGTTTGATGTTTTGCAAAGATTAGCAGACTCAAAAAGTAATCCTGGAGATATGGAGCTCTTAGAAAGAATAGGTAAGAGTATGAAAATTGGTTCTTTGTGTGGGCATGGCCAACTTGGTTATAATCCTATATCATCATCACTAAAATACTTTGAATCTGAAATAATTAATTCAATTGAAAACAAATCTGAACCATTAGAAGCTATGTTGACGCCTACAAGAACAAGACCTAAATCAGCGGAGTAGAATTTGAGTGACGATCAAAAAATAATTATAAATGGACAAAACTTAGATATCAAGAATGGTCAAACCATACTTCAAGTTGCAATGGATAATGATATTTATATTCCTTATTTATGTTATTACCCTAGTATGAAGCCGTATGGTGCTTGTAGAGCTTGTTTAGTAGAAGTTGAAATGCCTGATGGTAGAAAAATGACAGTTGCTTCTTGTACTACTCCTGCTGGAGATTCAATGAAAGTTCAGAGTGATAATGAATCAGTTAACGATCTTAGAAAAGGTGTAGTAGAACTTTTGATGAGTGAACATCCTCACGGATGTTTAACATGCCATAGAATTGAATTATGTGGTCCGCAGGATATTTGTCAAAGACATGTTGCGGTTACTGATAGATGTACCATTTGTCCTAAAAATGAGAGATGCGAGCTCAAAGATACAGCAAGATTTGTTCAATTAGATATGACTATACCACTTAATTATAATAGGAGAGATTTACCAATACACGTTGACGATCCTTTTTATGACAGAGATTATAACTTGTGTATAGTTTGTGCTAGATGTGTAAGAGTTTGTGACGAAATAAGAATTGATTCAGCATTAACACTTGTTTCAAGATCTGGAGTTTCATTAGTTGGAACTTCAAACGGAACATCTTTACTTGAATCAGGATGTGAATTCTGTGGAGCCTGTATCGATGTCTGTCCTACTGGAGCTCTTGTAGAAAGAAATTATAAATGGGAAAAATCTGACAAAGAGTATAATGCTTCATGTTTTAACTGTGCTGGAGGATGCGATGCTTTAGTTGAAGTAAATAAGTCTGATAAATTAGTTAGATTCAAAGGTGATCTTGCATCAGAATCAACAAGAGGCCAACTATGCTACAAAGGTAAATTCGGGTATGATTATCCCAATTCTTCATCAAGAATTAAGAAACCATATCAGAAAGATGTATTTAAACAAAAACCTACAGAGAATAGCACTGTATATTCAGAAATTAATTCAAAATTAACTAAATATAAGTCTGATGAAATAGCTATAATTTCTTCACCTCGTGCTTCTATAGAAGATAACATTGGAATACTAAGCTTAGCCAGAAAAATTAATACAAAATATGTTTCAACTGCATTTCTGAATAATATATCCTATTTTGAGTCAATAAATAACCGCCTAGGTTATTTGGCATCTACTGATTCCGTTTGGAATCTCGAAAAATCAGAATGTAATTTGGTGATTTCATCTAACATTACTGAAGAAAACAACTTAATATCACTACCTATAAAGAAAGCGTCTAAAGAAAATTCTGATCTTATCGTAATCGATCCCAGGGAAATAGACCTAACAAGATATGCCAAGTTATGGATCAAACCTATCCCAGGAACTGAAAGATTAGTTGTTGATACAATCAGTAAAATTATATTTGACCAAAATCTGGAATATAAAGATTTACCATCAGACCAAGTGGACAAATTCAAAAAATTTATGTGGAATTTTGATCCAGTAAAGACTTCTTCAATAACTAGAGTTCCACAAGAAAAGCTATATGAAGCAGCAGAAATTATTTCTAAATCTAAAAAAACAACCTTTACTTTTGGACAGGATACCGTTCCAGAAGACAAAACTGAAGACTATATAAACTCAATTTATAATTTAGCTGTAATTACAGATAATTTATCAGGTGAGGGCAAGGGTTTATATCCTACATTTAATGGAATAGGAACTGCAAACTTTTATAGTTTATTTTCAGATAACAAACAACCTTTTACAACTTCTAAAGAAATAATCAAAGAAATTTCAAATAAGAAAATAAAAGCTTTAATTATTTTTGCAGATGGAATAAATCCTGAAACTCTATTTGAAAATGAACTCGAAAGTAATTTAAGTAAACTAGAACTAATCATTTATGCTAATCATTTGAAGAATGATTTATTCGAAAAGTCAGACTATGCATTACCAACTAAAACTTATGCTGAGCAAGATTCGACAATAATTAACATAGGAGGTTTAATAAAAACCTCTCCTAAAATGATTAACCCTGTTTCTTCAAGTGCTATGTCTATTTGGGAAATTTGTGAAAGATTTTTTGATAACAAGGATATTGAAGTTGATAATATTAAGAATTCCTACATATCAAAAATTTCAAAAAATACAAAATTTATAAATAAACCTCAATTATCAAAAAATCTTATATTCAATGACTCTAAGGTTGAAGAAGGGGAGAAGAATATTTTATATTATACTCCAGGAAGAATTTTGAATAGACCAGAAGAAATAATTGTTGAATCTGAAAATGAAATGAACAAAATAATATCTCCTGTGAAATTGAGTCTTCATCCTAATGATGCTAAGTCTTATAATCTAAGTGAATCGTCTAACGTTTCAATAATTGATGAAAAAGGGAAAGTGATAATAAATACAGAAGTTGTATTCGATGGTGAGGTTGAAGGAGTAGTCTCCTCAACAGATTATTTTGGAAGAATGGTAACTGATCTTGAATCAAATAAGAATCCTGACTTTTCTTCTCTAGTACCTCAACTCGAATGTAAGAAAATAACAATAAAAAAATAAGAGAGGACAATATGTCAAAACCAATAAACGTAACAGAAGCAGATTTTGAAGAATTAGTAGAGAACTCATCAATTCCAGTTATGGTAGATTTTTGGGCAGATTGGTGTGGACCATGTAAAATGATTGCACCTACACTTGATCAATTAGCAGAAGAATATGACGGAAAGGTATTATTTGCAAAAGTAGATGTTGATAGCAATCCTAATCTTTCCGTTAAGTTTTTTGTAAGATCAATACCTATGAATGTTATATTTAAGGATGGTAAACCTGTCGATCAAATTGTTGGAGCTGTTGGCAAACAACATTTTGAAGAAAAACTCAAGGCGGTAGTATAAACAATTATTTGGGAGTGAGTATTTTCTGGTGAATTTTCTAGTCTTCAAAACTATGATTGGTCTATGTATCAAGGAGGGTTCGATTCCCTTTCTCTCCCGCCAAAATTATTATGAACTTAAAAACTGATAAAATTTCATATCCAGCATTAGTTATAGCAATCTTAATTGCAGGTCTAATTGGTGCTAGTGTTAACGGAATATTTGGATTGATACTTTTTTTTATTGTTTCAATACCACTTGTTTTTCTAGTTGATTCATTTTTTATTGAATAAACTAAATACCTAACTGCTTTATAGCAAGATTGCTTATATATTTTCCAATTACTAAAGCTGCTGTTGCTCCTGGTGATGGTGCATTTAGTACGTGTATAGCATTTTCTGACCCTTCAATTTTAAAGTCATCTATTAGTGTACCATCTGGTGCAACAGCCTGAGCTCTAACACCAGAGCCACCAACGTCTAAATCAGAACCGTTTACCTCAGGAATCAGCTCTCTTAAACTCTTAACAAAAACAGATTTTCTTAAGGATCTGTTAATTTCCCATATTCCTGTTTTCCAATCATTTTTAAGTAAATTCCAAAATCCACTGTAAGTAAAAGTCTCTAAAGAATCTCTGATTGAAATATCTCTTTTTCTGTAACCTTCTCTTTTTGTAGCTAAAACTGCATTTGGACCTGCTTCAACGAAACCTTTCATAGTTTGAGTAAAGTGAACTCCAAGAAAAGGTAATTCAGGATTAGGCACTGGATAAATTAGTCCCTTGACTAGATATTCTTTGGATTTTTTTAATGTGTAATATTCTCCTCTAAAAGGAATTATTTTTAAGTTAGTCTCTAATCCAAACATCTTAGCAATTCTGTCAGAATGAAGTCCTGCACAATTTATTACCTTATTTGTTTCTATATCACCTCTATTAGTCTTAATTATTGTCTTTCCAGAGGATTCTGCTACGCCAATGACTTCTGTATCCAAAAATATTTCTCCACCTTTATGCCTAAATTGATCCGCAAATACTTCAGTCACCTTAATGTAATCTACAATTCCAGTTCCAGGAGCGTGCAACGCTTTTATAGCACTAACGTGAGGTTCAATTTCTTTCATTTCATCTTGAGAGACAACTCTAAGTCCATGAACTTTATTCTGAGTTCCTCT
>JAZANE010000127.1:0-3459 GCA_036228785.1 Chloroflexota bacterium | reverse complement strand
CTCTTTAATATACTCTTTCAACTGGTTGCCATTCAGTGATTGTTACATCAGGAGTCTCAACACTTATTTCTCCTTCTGTACTTTTGTAGATAAGAGTATGCTTGAGCCACTCTTCATCATTTCTCCCTGGTATATCAGTTCTAAAATGGGCTCCCCTACTCTCTTTTCGGGTTAAGGCTCCATGAACTATAGATTCAGCACAATCAATCATATTTCCCAATTCAAGTGCAAATAATAAATCTGTATTATAAATTTTTCCTTTATTATCAATTCTTATGGAATCACGATAATCAATTTTTGTTTGATCAACAATTTTTTTAGCATATTCCATAGATTCTTGATCTCTAAAAACACCAATTCCTTTAGTCATCGCCGTTGCCATTTTATTTCTGACTTCAGCTACTTTGAATTTACCTTCAGAATCCAAGATTTTCTTAATCATATCTAGATCTCGCTTTACATATTCATCTGTAGGAATGACCTCATTAGAAATACCCTTAACATATTCTGAGGCTTTTTCTGCTGACCGTCTTCCGAAAACTACCGTATCAAGTAGAGAATTAGCACCTAATCTATTCGCTCCATGTACACTTACATTTGCACATTCGCCTGCTGCATATAAGCCTGGAACTCCAGTTTCTCCGTCAACATCAGTCTTAATTCCACCCATAATATAATGCATTCCAGGTCGAATTGGTACTGGTTTCTCTGCCATATCAATTCCTAAAAATTCAACAGATACTTCTTGTAAATACCCAAGTCTAGTTTCTATAAATTCTTTACCTAAATGCCTTAAATCTAGTAAAACGTTTCCATCAATACCTCTACCTTCATTTATTTCAGTCTGCTCTGCTCTTGAAACTACATCTCTTGAAGCAAGTTCCATGTAATCTGGAGCATATTTTTCCATAAATCTATCTCCATCAGAGTTTAGCAAATATGCACCCTCTCCACGAGCGGCTTCCGATAATAAAATTCCAGTTCTAGCTAAAGTAGTTGGATGATACTGAATCATTTCCATATCCATTAGCCCAGCTCCATTATTCCAAGCTAAAGACAGTCCATCTCCCGTACATATAAGTGCGTTTGTGGATGGTTCAAATACTCTTCCTGCACCACCTGCAGCAATTACTACAGATTTAGCTGTTATCGATTCCAATTCTCCAGTTTTGAGATCTAGAGCTACAACACCTTTGACAGCACCATCGTGTTTGATTAGAGATGTTACAAACCATTCTTCATAGACTTGAAGACCCATTTTAAGTGATTGTTCATACAACACATGAAGTAAGGCAGATCCTGTAATTGCACCAACAAAAAAAGTTCTAGCAACTTTCTGTCCACCAAATCTTCTAGTACCAAGTTTTCCATCATCGCCTCTTGAAAAAATAACTCCCATTCTCTCAAGTTCAAGCACAGCATCTCCTGCTTCTTGACTCATAATTTCTACAGCATCTTGATCGGCAAGGTAGTCACTACCCTTTATTGTATCCAGAGCATGGCCTTTCCAATCATCTCCTCTGTCTGTCAGAGGTGCATTTATACCACCTTGGGCAGCATTAGAATGACTTCTAACTGGATGAACTTTTGTTATGACTGCAACTTTCAGTCCCAATTTTTGAGCTTCAACAGCACATCTAAGTCCTGCTAAACCAGCTCCTACAATAAGTAAATCATGATCGTACATTTGATTCCCTCCATAAGTAAATTATAATATTGATTTATAAATATTTAGAGCACATATTGTACCCTGATCAATAATTTTATTGTTTTTTATGTGATGTAAAGACTCATCTAGAGTAAATTCCTTTAGATCTATTTCTTCATCAGCATCAGGTGGCAATGGGTCCTCATAAAGATCCTCGGCAATAAAAAATTCACAAACTTCCGAACTGTATCCTGGTGCTACTAAGAAACTTCCTATTGGATGAAATTTTCTAGCTGCATAACCAGTTTCTTCCCTTAATTCTCTTTTTGCAGCATTAATCGAGCTTTCACCAGATCTCAATGTACCGCAAGGAAGTTCTATGGTTTTTACCTTAACTGGTTGCCTCCATTGTTCAACAAACAAAATTTTATCTCCCCTATTACCTATTATGAGGACAGAACCTGGATGTTCAACAAAATCTTTATTAATGATAACTTTATTAGACGTTTTATAAACATCCCGTCTAATATTAAGAGATTTAGAGCTATAAGCTAATTCTTTATCATCAGACATTATTTACTGAAATTTCCTTTTCTAATGCCAAGTTTTTCAGTAATTGTTGACCAATAATGATTTGGAGGATTTTTTCTTAGAAATTTAGCTTTTGTGTCAGAAATTTTTACCCTAATTTTATCTCCACTTGATAATTCATGTTCAATAAATCCATCGATACTTATTTGTGCATCTTTTCTTGAAGAAACTGTAATTTCACATGATGAATCAGAACTTACTATTACACCTCCAAATTGACTCATATGAGTTGCAATTGGTTTTATGTAGTAATCGTTTGACTTGGGATCAATAACAGGACCTCCAAGTGCAAGTGAATAGCCAGTTGAACCTGTAGATGTGGATAGGACGATACCATCACCTCTGTAGGTTGCCAAATGTATTCCGTCTATTTCTGTAATAGTTTCGATCATAGATACTGATGAGCCTCTTGCTAAAACAATATCATTCAATGCTTTGTATGATAAATTCTTATTATCTTTTTGGAAATCAACTTCTAATAAAGACCTTTCTTCTACCCTTACACTATTTTCTAAATAATGTTTTAAGTCAAGAATTGCATTATCTCCTTCAATCTCTGTCATGAAACCAACATTTCCCATATTAATACCTAATACAGGAACATCATATTTAATTGATAGAGAAACAGCTCTTAGTAAAGTTCCATCTCCTCCAATAGCGAGAACAAGATCCATTGTACTAATATCTGAAAAATCAAAATTATCAACTAATTGCCAAGAGCATTGTGAAAATTTTTGAGAAATCTTTCTAGATATATCCTTAGCTTGATCAGACTCTGGATTTACAACTGAGCAAATTTTTTTATATATCAAATAATCTACCTTCTTAAACTATAGTCCTGATATTACATTATCAATTGTAGACAATATTAGATCAGGGTAAACACCTAGAACTAAAACTAGTACTGATGATATAGATGCTACAAAAATATAAGTATTGTTGCTATTTCCATTTTGTTCGAATTTATCTGAAGATACAAAAACATTTCTCAATAAACCCAAATAGTAGTATGCCGATACAAATGAGTTTATAACTCCAGCAACAGCTAACAAAACAAGTCCATTGTTTACAGCAGATGAAAAAACTAAAACTTTACCCATAAAACCTACTGTAGCAGGAATTCCTAACAAACTTAGTATTCCCAAACCAAATATTATTGAAACAAAAGGATGAGCCTGGAATAATCCTTTTATACTTTCAATAGAGGTTGATTTGGTTAG
>JAZANE010000126.1:0-3190 GCA_036228785.1 Chloroflexota bacterium | reverse complement strand
ATATCATATTCTTTGTAAAATAAATCAAAGCCTTGTTTTTCTAAAGTATGTTTTATTTTTCTTCCCTCATTTATATCAATTACTGAATCAAATCTTCCATGAGAGATAAAAACCTTTGTTTTTTCTGGATTTTTTATATAATTTTTTATACTTTTATCATCAATGATTTTCGAGCTTAGTATAATTGCCCCTGAATAATTTTTTTTTGAAAATAATCCAGCATGTAACGCCATCATTCCACCCTGAGAAAAACCTCCAATATAAATTTTATTATGTTTATATGATTTTATGATTTCATCCATTGTTTCTTGTAGAAGATCTGAACTTTCAATATAGTTATTTGTTTCAATAGGAAACCAAGCATAGCCTTTTTGATAAAATCCTATATCCATTTCTATAGGAGCATTGGGAAATATATAGATATATTCCTTGTCATTAACTTCTTTTGCAATAGTTACTAAGTCGTACATACTAGCTCCATAACCATGCATCATTATAACAATATCATATTCATTGTTTTCTGAGAAATCATCTGGCACAGATGATATAAAGCTTAATTTACTATTCTTATGTTCTTGAACTATCATCTTATAAATATACTATTACAAATAGAATTTTTGTTTGTTATGTTTATATTCAAAGTATTTTTTCTTTGAAATCCTCGGAGATTTTCTTTATTTCCTGTTTTTCTGACTCAGATTTCCTAGAGTATAGACTGGTCATAAAACTCATCCTTTGATTTGATTTTATTTTCTCTTCATGTTTACTTATAAATTGCCAAAATAAACTATCCCAAATTTTAGACCATTTTTCCTTTTTATAATTGCTCATTTTCAGTATATAGTTACTTGAGCTTATGTAGGGCTTAGAGGCCATTAGTCCTCCATCAGAAAATTGACTCATTCCATATATATTAGGAATCATAACCCAATCATAAGAATCTATAAATAATTCCATAAACCACTTATTTATATCATTAGGATTTATTTCTAAAAGTAACATTATATTTCCTAAAATCATTAGTCTTTCAATATGGTGAAGATATGCAAATTTATTTACTTTGTTAATTGAATCATCAACAGGTAGTAAATTTGTTTTTGCATTATAAAAACTTTTCGGTAGTTCGTTATTTGCTTGCCAATAATTTAATTCTTTTTGTGATTTACCATTTGTAACGTAAACTCCTCTTATAAATTCTCTCCACCCTAAAATTTGTCTTACAAAACCTTCTAAAGAATTGAAATCAACTTTAGATTTTTCAGCAAAATCAATTGCTGAATCTACTACTTCTTTTGGAGTTATGAGACCAATATTTAATACGGGTGATATCACTGAGTGGAATAAAAAAGTTTCGTCAGATCTTATTGCATCTTGGTAATTACCGAACAAACTAAATTTTGAAATCAAGAAATTTGAAAGTATATCTAAAGATTGTTCTTTATTAACGGGATAATTGAAATTTGCTAGAGTTCCAGGATTAATCCTATATCTATCTTCAATCATATTTTTATATTTTTCTAACAATTTATTATCGTAAGAAAATTTTTTAGTTATTGGAATTTCAAGATTTTTAGGTATCTTTTTTCTATTTTCTGTATCGAAACTCCATTTACCATTAAGTGGTTTTTCATACTCATCTATAAGAATTTTATGCTTAATTCTTAAGTTCTTGTAGAAGTTTGAAAGTTGGAATTTTTTTTTGGAGCTGAAATATTTTTCGACTTCATCTGAAGACTCGAAAAACATCGGATTATGGTAAGATTTTGAAGCTACTTTGTGGGTATAAGAGCTAATAAATTCATTTGATAATTCATTATCTATAAATTCACAAAAGTGTATAGTTGAAACTTTTTCTAGAATAAACTTCTTGAATTCCAAATACTCATCTTCGTCAATAATCTTACAATCATAACCATTGTACGATAAAGAAGATTTATATTGATCAGTACTTAAGTAATGTAGTAGAATTTTTTGTTTGTGAAACCTGTAACTAGAAAAAAATGAAGGATGTCTAACTATATATATACTCCTGCCTTTTTTTATAGCAGGGTGATTATCAAAAAGTTGATTAGGATAAATCAATGTTATTTCCATACTTCAATTTTATATAAAATTTATCAATTAATTTATCATAAGTAATTAATTGTCAATTATAGTTTTCAAATAATAAAAGTGATAAAAAATTAGTGATCTATCTAGCTTATGATAGTTTACTATTCAATGAAAAATTTAAGTAATGATAAATAAGTAGATCAAAAAAAGTTATTGTTGAAATTTTATCTAAAAGTATATTACAATGATTATTGATAAAAGTTAAAAGTGGGGAAAAAATGGATATAAATTCACTAACTCAGTTTAGTTTCTACTTTGGAACAGCAGCAATGTTATGTTCTGCAGTGTTTTTCTTTTTTGAAAGAGGAGAAGTAGCACCAAAGTGGAGAACTTCTGTAACTGTTGCAGGTTTAGTAACATTCATAGCATTCTTTCATTATTATTATATGAGAGAAGCATGGGGAGGAGCCTTAGCATCTGGAGATCTAACTCAATTAAGATATATTGATTGGTTAATTACAGTTCCTCTTCAAATAGTAGAATTCTACCTAATACTGAAGGTTGTTGGTAAGGTAACTTCAGGCCTATTCTGGCAGTTGTTAATTGCAAGTGTAGTTATGTTGGTAGGTGGATTACTTGGAGAAATGGGTACTATTAATGAAGTCATAGGTTTCGTTATAGGAATGATTGGTTGGCTATACGTTGTGTACTTGATTTTTGCAGGTGGTGCAGCTAAAGCAAGCAGTGAAAGTGGAAATCAAGCTGTTCAGTCAGCATTTAATTCTATGAAATTAATTGTTCTTGTAGGTTGGGCAATCTATCCAGTTGGTTACATTATAGGAAACATGATTGATGTTACTAATGGAACTCAAACTATGAACATTATTTATAATTTCGCGGATTTAATTAACAAAACAGCTTTTGGTCTAGTTATATGGGCCGCTGCTAAGCAAGATTCTAAGTAGCAATAATAAACTTTTACCTAGGCTAGCTTGAGAAATCTCGTTAGCCTAGGTTCACTTAAAAAATACATCAAAAATTGGTTGAGCAATTGTTATGCTCATGAAGACTAAACCGATTATCCAACTTAGTTTAACGATCATATTTCATCTAATTTTCTGGTTTATAATTGATAAAA
>JAZANE010000125.1:0-16830 GCA_036228785.1 Chloroflexota bacterium | reverse complement strand
CTCCTCATTTGTTTTTTTCAAACTATCTTCTATTGCGCAATAAGCTTCAAGACCAATAATTGGCTTTACTTCATATTTTTTTGCTAGTTTATAAAACTCAACTGCTCCATACATATTTCCATGATCTGTGATAGCGATGCCAGGCTGGTTATTAGATTTTACTTTAGCAACCATTTTTTCTAGATTGCTCATTCCATCTAGGAGGCTATATTCTGAGTGATTATGTAAATGAACAAATGAATTCAAAAAAAATCTCTTTTTTACTTAAAAATTACTGAAAAAAAATTTAGTTAAATAGAGAATAGATTTCTCCAAAAAAATATTCATTAATTTTATGGTGTTTTTTTGATTAATTATTTTTTCTTAATGAAATTACCAAAGGGATGGTAAAAATCATCATAAAAGTTAATATGTAATAGGCATAAATATAATTACCGGTAAAATCTTTAGTTAAACCAACTAATAATGGAGAAAGGGTTCCAAAAATAGCTCCAACAGTATTTAATATTCCAACCATTGAACCATAATTTTTTCTCCCAAAATAGTCTGCAGCTAAAGTTAGTCTTAATGGTACTGATGAACCAAAACCAAGACCAAAAAATATTATAAAAAGAGTTATTCCAAGATTTCTGTTAAGTAATATAAAATCACTTTCCGAACCTATGATACTAACTCCCAATATACCTAAGGTTAATAATGAGAAAGAAATTGTTAATAAAAATTTTCTATCATATTTATCTGTTATGAAACCAACTACTATTCTACCTAAAATATCTCCCCACCAAGAGAGTCCAATTATAGTAGCTGCGAATGCTGTTGTAAGTCCAAATTCCTTGAAAGAAGTTAAGTGAAACAAGTTACTAGTAAAAACGGCTTGGCTTATACCTGCAGCTAGTGCTAGTTTCCAAAAATTTCCATTTCTAAGAGCCTCTTTTACAGAAAAACCAGAGTTTCTCGAATCTGATTTGTTATCAGAAGTTTGTTCATTATTTCTTTTTTCACCATCAGGAAATTGACCATAATCTTCTGGATCTCCTCTCAGAATTAAAGATGTTGGTAAACCTAATACCCAAAAACCAATCCCAACAGAAAAAATCATATTTCTCCAACCAAATTCTTCTATTCCTAAAACTATTAAGGGAATTGTAATTCCGCCTAGACCAGCTCCTGACATCAAAACTGAAATAGCTTTACCTCTATTTTTTTGGAACCAATTACCCACAACAGCTAAAAATATTATAAAAGTACCGAATGACATTCCTAATGTAAGAATAGTAATTGCGCAATAAAATTCCCATAAGCTTTGCATTCTACTCATCCATATGAAAGATGCCCCTGTTAATATGATTCCAAAAGCCATTACTCTTTTCGGACCAAATTTCTTTATTACTGTTCCTACAAATGGTGAAATAAGTCCACTTTCTGATCTTTGAATAGATAAAGCTGCTCCTGTTGCTCCACTACTCCAGCCAAATGTACTAAGAATAGCATCAAAAAATGGAGGGAATCCTCTCCAAAAAACAGCAGAGGAATACCATTGAACTATTCCAGCACTAAAAACTATCCACCACCCATAAAATATATTTGGCTTTCTAATTTTATAAGGCAATTATTCCATAGCCTCCATCAACGGGTATAACACTTCCGGTAATTCCACTAGATAGATCACTTATAAGAAAAAGAGCAGTATTTGCAACTTCTTCATGGGTTATGGGTCTTTTTATTGGAGATCTTTCTTCATGAGCTTTTCTCATCTGAACAAATCCTGGAATACTTCTTGCAGATAATGAAGGAAGTGGTCCTGCTGATATTGAGTTAAATCTTATTTGACGAGGTCCAAATTCTGCTGATAACTGTCTATTAATATTCTCTAATGCTGCCTTAGCAGTTCCCATTACATTATATCCAGGGTAAACTCTTGTTGAAGCATCAAATGTCATGGAAATAACTGAACCGCCACTTTTAGAGAAGTATTTTGAAGCCTCTCTGGCAATTGTTACTAGAGAATATGAACTTGTTTCCATTGCTAAACTAAATCCTTCTTTTGATAAATTAGAAAAATCCCCTCCTAGATCTTCTCTATTTGCGAATGCTATAGAGTGAATTATAAAATCAATATCACCATGAATTTCATGGAATTTTTTCATCACTTCTTTTACCTCTGATTCATTATTGGCATCGCATTTTACTAATAATGAGTCATTACCTTCTAGTAAACCATTAATACTTTTTAGTAATCTTTCATCTAAATAAGTAAATGCCAAGGTTGCTCCCGCATCCATTAATTTTTCCGAAATAGACCAAGCAATAGATCTTTGATTAGCTAATCCAAAAACTATTCCTTTTTTATTTGATAGATCTATATTTATACTCATTTTTTCCTACTTTCTATAATTTTCTGCATTTTCAGTTGGCTCATATCCAATTTTATTATATGCATTTTTGATGTCCCAAAATCTCCATTTATTATTTGATACTCCATAAAAAATTTCAAAGCCTAGTTTATTATCTATACTTTTTTCAACTAATTGAGCTATATCATCGTGTGCCAACCATGTTGCAAAATGACGTACTGAATTTTTTGGAGTATCAATCTTTTGGACAGTTCCTATTCTGAGATTTATAGATTGAATATTAAATTTCTCATAATAATATCTTCCTAATGACTCTCCATATGCTTTTGAAATCCCATAATAAGAATCAGGTCTTATAGGTACATTATGATCAATAATGGGAATATTTTGGGGATCTAAACCATCATAATTTCCTTTTACAATATCTTTGTAAGGAGAGTCATTTTCAAATAGCCCAACTGCATGATTTGAACTAGCGAAGATAACCTTATCTATATTATTTAACCTTGCTGACTCATACACATTTCGTGTTGATTCAAAATTATTTTTTAACACAAGCTCCCAACTTGTATTAACTTCTATAACAGCTCCTAAGTGAATAATTGATGAACAACCTTTTGAACCACTTAATATATCTTCAAAATTATTCATGTCTCCAATTATAGTTTTGGTGGAATTAATATTTGACTTATGTAAGTCTAGGTTGATTATTTCATGATTTTTAGATAATTTTTTGTTTATAATTGATCCAATTAATCCAGATCCTCCTGTAATGAAAATTTTTCCCATAAAGATTCCTTTTTTGAAAATAATAATTTATGATTACTATAACTTTACTCAACATATTATATACCTATAAGAAAGAATTATTAATTATGACCAACAAATTTGCAATAGTTGGATGTGGTGGTATGGGTTTTAGGCATCTTTTGGGTTATATAGAATATCTTAAGTATGATCATGATCTAGAATTAGTCGCAGTTGTTGATCCAAACAAAGAATCTTCTAAATATTTATCAGATCATTACCAGAATAACACTGGAAAAAAAATAAATTCTTTTAATAATTTAGATGAACTAAATCAATCTAACTTGTCCTTAGACTCTGTAGATATTACTTCAACAAATGATACCCATCATAAGATTTCAATTGATTCAATGAAATTAGGCCTGGATGTAATGTGTGAGAAACCAGTGGCATTAGATATTTCATTAGCAAATAAAGTTTTGAATTATAAAAAGAAATTAAGAAGGCATTTTGCTTTATTTGAAAACTTCAGAAGAGATCCAATAAATAGACTCACAAAATATATTGTTGATTCAAAAGAATTTGGGGAGTCAATTTATGCTACTGATTTTGAATCATCCTATTCATTTGGCAGAGTTATGCATGGTACAGGTTGGAGAGCAAAAAAAGAAAAAGGGGGAGGAATCGTTCTTGATGCAGGAATTCACAATGCAGATTTATTAATTTATTTTTTAGGTTCAATAAATTCTGTAACAGGATCTTCTAAAATTTTATTGCCTGAAAGATCATTAATATCAATGGAAGAAAGTGATCATAATTTAAAATCTTTTTATAAACATAGAGTTGAGGAATATAAAAACAATAAAGTAATTCAAGACTCCGTAGATACCATCTTTTCAACTGTAGAGTTTAATTCAGGAGCAATCGCATCTGTAATAATTTCTGATGCGATTCCTAATTTATCTGTTAATGAATCATGGATTTATGGTTCAAAATTGAGTCTATTGAGAACAAAATCAAGATCAGGCCTACCTATAAAACTTGTAAAAGAAGGTATAGAAATAACTGGAGAAAAAGTATTGGAAGAATTTTCAGGTTTTAAGCTTGATTATTGGACTCAAAATATCTTTGGCGATTTTATTGATGGAGGATATAACTATGATTTTTCTGAGTATGATAGGAAGATAATTGCTTTAGAATACTTAGATTTTATAAAGTCTAAATTAAGTCAAGAACAGCCTGAGGTTGGAATAATAGAAGGTATAAACTCCCTTTCATTAGCTTATGCATTTATCGAATCTGGATTTTTATCTAATAAAATCAAATTTGAAGAATTTATAAATTCTGATGAATTGAAATATTTCGAGGATTACTAGAAAAAAATAATTATCTAGCTGTAAGACCACCGTCAACTACTAATTCAGCTCCTGTTATATAACTTGATTCATCTGATGCAAGAAAAAGTATTGCCATTGCTACTTCCTGTATAGTTCCTATTCTTCCCATAGGAATTTTTGATTCTGATGCTGATCTACTTTCTTTATCAGATAATTTTTCAGCAAGCATATCAGTTTCAATTGGTCCTGGATGAATTGAATTTGCTCGGATATTTTCCATAGCATGTTGTATAGCTGTATATTTTGTAAATGATCTTACTCCCCCCTTTGACGCTCCATAAGCACCACTTCCTGAATTTCCAACTAATCCTGCAGTAGATGATATATTTACTATAGATCCTCCACCAGCTTTTCTTAATATTGGTAATGAATGCTTTGTACCTAGAAATAACCCTGTTAGATTTACTGAAATTATGTTGTTGAAGTCATCCAAATGAGTATCTTCTATTGGAATAGTATCATAGATACCTGCATTGTTGATGAGTATATCAAGTTTTTGATAGTTAGATTCTATGTGAGAAATTGCATCAATCCAATCTGATTCTTTAGAAACATCCAATGGTACAAATGAACAACTATAACCTTCTTTTTGTAATTCATTTATATTTTTTTCACATCTTGAAAAATCTTTATCTCCAATTATTACTGAAGCTCCTTCTTCTAAGAATAATCGAGCGGTATACTCTCCTATTCCTCTTGCACCCCCTGATATTAAGGCCACTTTATTAGATAGTCTGTTCATTTTTCACCTTAATTTTTTTTTTTAAGATTTCTATCAATTAAAACTCTAATCTTAAGTTGATATTAATTTACTATGTTTTTCTATAATTTACTATTTAGAAAAAGAGTATTATTGATAAAATATAAATATGAAAAATTTTTTATTTTTATTAGCTTCTATACTTATTGTTTCTTGCGGTCAAAATCAATTGAATCAAGAAACAAATTTATTGTCACCAATTACGATTAATCCCTTAATTGATTTTGAATCTTTCTATAATGAGTTACCCACAGAAGAGAAAGATTGTCTGGCAGAAGATTTTACCGATTCTGGGGAACTAGTTTCTTTTATTGAGGAAGGGTCTCTTCCAAGAAATGAATTATCTGACTGTTTATCATTAGGAACAAATTTTAGAATTCTTCAGGGAATACTAATTAATAAGAATATTCAACTAAGTGATGAAGAAAAAAATTGTATCAGTTCTAAGAATCAAGATGAATACTTTGATTATTTAGGTGAAAATTTCGGATCTCCAATGTTTACTTATTCACTTGGAACCTTATTTTGCTTAGACCAATCCTCAAGGAATAATTTCGATACAAATAGCGGAGAAAATATTTTTGATGACTTAATTGATAACAAAGCATTAATATCAATTTTGCCAAGTAATATAGATTCAATTGAATGTTTGGCAAACAAAACAGGCTTTAACTCAACTAAAGACTCTCTAACTTATATATACACTTCTGGTGGGTTGTTCCCGCTTCAAATTTTTTCAGATTTATCAAGCATAACTGAATGTATTGAGATCCCTCAAGAAGTTATAGATTTAGGCTTAAATAAAAACTCATCTAGTTGTTTATCTGAAAAGCTCCAAGATGCTTTTTCTGATCCTTTGAATCCATCTCTAACTGACTTGCCTCAGGTGATTATAGAGCTAGAAAAATGTGAAGTAGATGCAGCAGCATTATTAACATATTTTGGCTTAGATATCCCTAATATTGATTCAAATAATGAAGAAATAGAGATGTTAGAAGAAGTTTCAGGAGATGATAGATTTCTATGTTTATCAGAAAAGTTAGACATGAATGATGTATTAGAATTTCTTTACACCGGTAAGCTATCAAGTAGTGCTTTAGAAATAGCAGAGAAGTGTGATATATCAAAGGAAGAAATTGAATCTTTGGACCTTTCAGAAATTTTACAAAATAGCTAGTATAATTACGGTATGACAATTGATATCGATAAAAACTCTAATTTTGTTATTGCTGCAGACATAGGTGGAACTAATATTAGAGTTTCTCTTGTAGATAGAAAAGGTACTATAGTAAAGAAAAAAAAAGTTGCATATGACCCTTCTCTTGGAATTGATAAAGCTGGATTATTGATAACTCAATTATCCTCAGAAGTATGTAAAGATGATTCTATTTTTGGGATGGGTTATTCATCTGCGGGACCATTAAATCAAATAAATGGAGAATATATTAATCCTCCTAACTTAAAAGGTTGGCATAATAAATCCTTAGTTCCTATCATTAGAGAAAATTTAGGAATTATCCCAAAGGTAGGACATGACGCAACTTTAGCTGCATTAGCAGAGACCAAACTAGGAGAATTTTCAGGCTCTAAAGATTTACTTTATTTGACTGTATCTACTGGTGTAGGGGCAGGATTAATATCAAACGGTAATTTGATTCAAGGGCATAATTGGTTTGCTGGTGAAGTTGGTCACATGATAGTAAACCCAAACGGACCAGGTTGTTCTTTGGGTTGTCCCGGTTGCCTTGAAGGTAATGTTTCTGGTACAGCAATAGCTTCTATTGCAAAAGATGAATTACAAAAAAAGAACAAAATATTTGAAAATTTAGATTCAAAAAGTGTTTTTGATTTAGCAATAAATGGAGACAAAGATTGTGATCAAATATTACTATCTGTTATAGAAAATTTAGGAAGAGGGCTAGCTTCGTTATTGGCAATATTTAATCCAGAGGTAATTATATTAGGAGGCTCTGTAGCTGAAGCTATAAAAAAGAATTATTGGGATGCTCTTATGAAGTTTACATCTTATTATTCGATAAATTTTTATAAAAATAATCCTCCAATAAAAATGACAACGCTTGGAGAAAATGCATCTATTTTAGGGGCGTCTATAATAGCTTATAATTAATCATCTATCCTAGGTTGGTCTATTGGTTTTTCATAATCTGCTAAAGACTTTATTGGATCATCTATATCATCATCAATTGCGTCTGGAGCAATAAATGAAGTTCCATCAGAATTAAGTGACCCCCAACCTTCTATCTCTGCGGCGTTATACTCGTCAAAGTCATCTATATTCTCTTCTTTGAGATTTTCTTGCGTTTCTTCTATTTCAGATTCAGAAGCATCTGAAGAATCTAAACCTTCATCTGCTTTTATCTCTGAAAGTTTTATTTTACTTAATTCTACAATTTCAGGCTCAGAAGAAAATCTTAATTGTTCTAGAAGACTTTTTGCATAAACACCACTTATGTTTGAAATACCTAAAACTGCAGCTTTTTGAGCTTCTAGATCTTCGTCTTCTAATAATTCTTTTATTTGATCAAGATGTTCTTCATTGCCCAGATAACTCAGTGATATACAAGAATTTGCTCTTATCATAGAGTTATTGTGATCAAGATTATCTTCAAGAAGAGGAATCCATTTAGTATTTCCGTTGTTACCCATAGAAATTATAGAAGAGTTTATATCTGCGTCATATTTTGAACTATATTTTTTCATTATTAATTCATCAATTTTATTATTGTTTATAAAACTAATACTTTGAAGCATTGAATTTTGAGATTCCTCTGATTCTGAGTTATTTATAAAATTTAGTCCAAATTCTAGTGATTTTTCTATTTCTTTAATCTTATTTTTTTCAACGTAATTTGAGATCCATATTCCAAATATATTTATAGCTTGATTTCTTATATCTGATTCTTTCTCATTTAATATTATTTTCTTGATTTTTCTAACAGTAGAAAGATCAGAACTTTTCGACAAATATTTAGTAACTAACAATCTTATTTGATCATTTTTATGCTCAAGGAAATTTAAAATTAGTGTTTCAAAATGAACACCTTTTTTTTCTTCTTCATAAGAAATAAGTTGTTCGATAGTAATGATGATTTCTGCATCCTTCATTTCTAAGATTTTTCGATAAGTCTCTTCAAAGGTTTCGTAGTTAATTTTAGAAAAATCTAAATTTTTCATTACGAAGAAATCTCTATATTGTTAGCTTGTAAGTAAGGGAGACTCATTGATCCGTATACTTTCTCTTTTTCAATACTAATATAATCTACATTTCCTAAAGCTTTAAAGGAGTTTCCAGAAATCATTGTATTCTTAACTCGTCCTACAATTTTTCCTTTTTCTATTTTATAACCCAATGAAATGTTTGCACTGAAATCTCCAGAAAGCTCATTGCCTTGTCCTGCACCTAATAAATGATCTACTAAAATTCCTTCATCAATTTGATTTATCATTTTATCTACCCCGATATCACCTTCATTCATAATTAAGTTTGAAGTTGAAGGGAATGTATTAGAGCTTAATGATCTTCCTGCACATCCGTTAGATTCACATCCATATTCAGATGAACTCTTAAGATCAAATAAACCTGAAATAAATTTTCCTTTATCTATTAATTTATTTACTTGGCTACTTGTTCCTTCTGCATCAAAACTTCTTGAAGAAGGACTATAGTCTAATAAGGGATTGTCAATAATTGTAATTTTTTCATCAAAAATTTTCTCGTTTTCTCGATTGGATAAGATTGATAAATTTTTAGAAAGATTATTACCATTAAATGAGACTAGTAGCGGAGAAAGAATAGTTTGATATAAACCATGTGGTGTAAAAATCACAGGACAACCTTTTGCTGGAGATGTTTTGATATTTTGAGCAACGTTCAAATTATTTAGGAGCTTTTCGGTGATTCCTTCTATTTCTTCATTTGAAATATTTCTTACTGAACTAATATAGTCATAAATATTTAACATATCATTCCCATTTATTATTTGTGCAGAAATAAAGAAACTTATTCCTGATTCTTTTGATGATTTTGAAAGACCGTTTGAATTTGATAAATTAGATTCTCCTAAACCTAAATCATATTCACCATCACAGAGTGCACTTGGGAAATATTTCAAAATATTTTTTATAGTTTCATCAATCTTATTTATGAAAAAATCATTAGGAATATTAAATTCATCTTCAGAAAAAACTTTTACTTCAGATTTTGAAGATAAATTTTCCTTAGGAAAATTTATCTTTGAATCAGTAGGATATTGACTTAGTTCTTTGAAATTTGATTTAAATTTTTCAAAATCATAGTTACTAGTTGAAGAAAATGTTAGCCCTTTATTTTTGATCGCTCTTACTGCAAACCCTTTTGATTGTTTTATTGAAATTTCTTTCAAATTATTTGATTCATACGAAATACTTTTATACTCATTTTCTTCTTCGTATAACTCATGTTGGTCAAAATTATCTTTTAGGAATTTTATTATTTTATTCATTTAACCGCTCGATACTAGACAATTATTAATTCTTATGTGTGGCGATCCATTCGAAACAGGAAGTGGCATTTGACCACCCTTACCACAACCTCCTCCTTGATTGATTTCTAAATCATTTGCAATGCCATTAATATTTTTTAGCGTAGTAAATAAATTCCCTGATAACTTAACAGGTCTTAAGGTTTCTGTGATCTTTCCATTCTCAATTCTATAGGTTTCAGCAGAGGAGAAAGTAAACATTTCATGTTCTGTCATTCCTCCATACCAATTTTTCACATATAAACCATCTTTGGTGTCCTCTATAATTTCTTTTTTTGAACTTGTACTATTTTCTATTATTGTATTTGTCATTCTTACTATTGGAGGATATGCATATGAAATAGCTCTAGCATTACCAGTAGGTTCTTCTGACATCTTACTTGCAGTTTCTTTTGAGTGAAGCCTACCTACTAAAACTCCTTCTCTTATTAGTGGTGTAGTTGTTGCTTGAGTTCCTTCATCATCGTATTCATATGAACCTCTTAAGTTAGGGATTTTTGCTCCATCAGTAATATTTAGGTCTGGATTACCAAATTTCTTTCCCAACTTTAATATTTCCTTTAATCTGTCGTTCTCGTAGACATTATCTGCTTCTGACAAATGCCCAAATGCTTCATGAACAAAAACACCTGCAAGAATTTGATCAAGTACAACTGTTGTTTCTTTACCATCGATTTTTGGGGCTTTAATTAGTTCTAATGATTTTCTTGCGCAATCTATAACATTTTCATCAAGGTTTTCTACTATGGAAAAATCTCCTAATGAACCGATTGAAAAACCTGATTGAAGCATTTCATTTCCATCAGAACTATTTGCAGCAATTCGCAATATAACATGTACAAAGTTTTGTTCGATTTCATTTCCTTGACTATCTGCAAAAATTACTTTTCTTTCAGTGTCACCATAGACTATTTCACATCCCTGAATATTTTTTTCTTTCAATAAAAGATCTTTATAATGATCAGTAATTTCTATTTTTTCAGAGAGAGAAATTTTTCTAGGATCTTTTTTTATCTCAGCAGGTAAGCTAACTTTTTTTGGTGAACTTTCCTTTAAGGAGATTTTTGGGTTATTGCTATAATTTGCTAAGTCTATAGCAGCCTTCATTTTTTCAGGAGCTTTCGTTATATCATTAAAACTGGCAAATCCCCAACCTCCTCTGCTGAGAGATCTAACTGATCCTCCAAAATGAGAGTTTATAGAAACATTTTCTCTTACTTTTCCATTGTAATTAATTCTAGTAGAAACACTCTCTTCAATTCTAATTTCTTTATAATCTCCTTTAGTATTCCCTAAAGTTTTTTCAATTATATTTTTATAATTATCATTCATTTCTAACCTATTTTTGAATTTGCAGTTAAGTTTTTACTCATAAACCATTCATATGCGTTAACCTTCACTCCATCTGCAGGCTTGACCCTTCCTAGAATTATTTTTTTATCATTTAATCCGATACTAATCTCTTTATTTTTTATAATAAATTTTTTATTAATTTTATTATTGGCATCTGAAAGTTTACAGTCATATAAAAAAACTTTTTCAGAATTAATATTTGTCCATGCACCTGGCTGAGGATCACATCCTCTAATTAAATTGTATATTTCATTTGCTGGTTTGTTCCAATCAATTTCTTGAGATGAGCACCAGGATTCATATGTAGCATTATTTTCATTTTGCCTGATTTTAGGAGCCTCATTTTTTAGCACCAATTTAATTGAATTTATAATTGAATTTACTCCAATTGGAAAAAGTTTATTGAAGTACAAACTACCAGTTGTATCAATATCTGAAATTTCAACTTCTTCCTGAAGTAAAATTGGGCCGGTGTCCAAACCCTCATCTGGCCAAAATATAGTAATGCCTGTTTTTTTATCTCCATTAATTATAGCCCAATTTATTGATGACGGCCCTCTATGAACTGGAAGTAAAGATGGATGATATTGTATGGTTCCCTTGGAAGGATTATTGATAATTTCAAGAGGTACTATATCTGTTACATATGCCATAACAAGAAGATCTACTTTTAGCTCAAAGAAAATATTAATAGCTTCTTTTGATTTGATTTTACTAAATCTCATGACATTTAATTTTTCCTTAATGCCATATTGGTATAAAGGATCTTCATCTTGATTTGAAGGAGTTATTATTCCTACGATTTTGACATTTTCAATCTTAGATATTTCTGATGCTACTTCAGCACCAAATGCTGATTGACCTATTATTGCAATTCTATTCATTAAAAAAATCCATTCTATAAAAACTTCTTATATTTTCGAAAGCATCAACAATCTCATACTGATTAAAATTAGATTTATTTCTTTTTGCATCATTTAAGTGTTCAAGTAAAAAATAAGCCTCAGCTTCACTCAATTTTTTATATTCTTCATGTCTTTTTATTGTTTCGTATGAAACACCAGAATCTAAAAGTACCTTATAAGATCTAATTATCTTAACTAAATTTGCAGGATGAACTTTATCTCCATTAATAGTTTTAGGTTTTTTTATTAGTTGTAAATTGATCAAGTCTTCATAAAATATTTTGCTAACCTCTGAAATTTCTATAATCTCCTCAACACTAAAAAATTCTTTCAGTTCAGATGAAATTGAATTTAATTTTTTTTTGATTAACCTAAGAGGGAAACCATCATTTTGCAACTTTTTGATCTCATTAATTTTTTCAATATGTAAGCTTGTAAAAGAAGACCTAGTCTTTGCAGTTTTTTTTGGGGGTTCGATTATATTTAGTCTCACATAATAATTTATTGCGGAAGTGCTGATTCCTGTTATTTTAGAAACTTGACTGATCGTATACTCATTTTCACTCATAAAATAAATTCTACATCATTATTTTTTAGAAACTATAACCAATAGACTCGGAAGAACAAATACTGAAGAAATTAATGCTAGAAATATCATAATTGCTGTGATTTGACCAAAGCTAGCAAACATGGGCATTGGTGCAAATCCCATTATCCCAAATCCTACAATACTTGAAATAGCTGATCCTAATAAAGCGATTCCTGTTCCATTTAGGGTCTTTTCAAGTGCTTGATTAGGAGTTATCTTTCTTAATTCTCCTCTAAATCTTTGAGTTATATGTATAGAAAAATCAATTCCCACACCTATTGAAATAGCACCTATAGTTGCAGTTACTAAATTCAAAGAATAACCCCCCAAGTACATTATTCCGTATAACCAACTAACGACTAAACCTATTGGTATTACTGTTACTAATGCATATTTAATTGACCTAAATGTTATAAGTAATACTAAAAATGAAGCAAAGGCAGCGATTGGAATTGATTTATACAATGAGCTTGTAGCTGAAGATAGTTCAATATCTCTTACAAAAGGGGAACCGGTTATTCCGTAGTCAGTTATATAAGATTTTTTACTGAATAATTCTAGTTCTTTTTCTAATTCTTCTCTCGCATGTGTAGTTATTTTTTGATTTGCTGAATCAGGTATTCCAACTCTGAAAACTGTTGAAAAAATATCACTTTCTTCTATTAGCGTAAACTTGATTCTATTGGAGGAGTAAAAAATTTCATTTTGATCGTTTACTAGTCCATTATTTATTAATTCTTTGTAAACTCTATTATTCTCATTTCTATCCTTACCTGAAATATTTTTTTTATCCAATAAAGATAATAAATTAGGTTCAATTAGTAATAAATCACCTTGTTTATCATGAGCTAGGAAGTCTTTTTTATCAAGGTTTTCAATTAGATTTTTCATATCTGCAACTGCGTCAGGAACGTCAAGTTTTCCACTTAAGTATATTACTCCTACTTCACCAGTAGTATCTCCTAAGTGATAATCAAGTTTATCTAATCCAATAACAAACTCTGACTCTTCATTGAAAAAATCAGCAACTTCAAATCTAGCCTCTAATTTAAAGGCAAGATACGTTGAGTAAATAGTTATGAGAGTAAAAAACAAAATTGTTATATATGGTTTTTTTGCAGTAAATAAAATTAAACTGCTAAAATTTTCTTCTATTTTTACAAAAATATTTTTTTTCTCATTTTTATCTTTGATTAAAGAAGGTTTTGATTTTTTAACAATCAAAATTGGTAAAAGTAAAAATAATATTAGGTTAGATAAAATCATTATCATTCCTAAAAAAGAAGAAAGAAGTAAAAAAACTATAACCGAACCACCGGCGAGTGATGCAGATCCAATAGCTAGGAAAGTCCAAATGATTTTATTTTTATTTTGCTTTTTATCTACCGATTCTATTCTAGATAATATAAAAGGAGCATAAATTCCTAAAACTATATATGCTGCAAAAGTAGCAACTCCTGCAGCTAATCCAAAGTGAACAACTGATTCAATACCTGCTGTAATATTTGATAGAAAAGCTATTGAGTCACTAATAAATGCTAATGTTAGTGCAGAACCAACACCACCAAATGCTATTATAAATTTTTTATTGTAGCTAAGTCTACTTTTTCTTTCTTCTTGGTACCTTCTTATTGCGTGTACTCCAAAGTCTACACCAAATGAAATCATTGCGATTGGAACTATAAAATCGGAAATTAATCCACCTTTGAGACCAAGCAAGAAAGATATTCCTTTTAACCAGATCATTAATGTTGAGAGGCCTATTCCAATTAGAACTACTGCCCAGTATGATCTAAGAGAAAAACCTACAACTGCTACTGCTGCTATAACGGTTAGAGTTATGAATAGCGCAGAAGAATATCCTTGCCTTTCACCTTCTAAATTAACATCAATTGCTATCCCCCACACATTTAGGTTTGTTAGTTCTTTCTTTAGAACATCTAAAACTCTGATATTATAGTTTTCTTTGTCTATAGTATTTTTATCTCCTCCTAATGCAACTCTTTGAGAGCCTCCTCCTAACGATTCATTGTCTCCGAGAATAACAATTAACATTGCTGGAGATGTCCACCAATCTATTTCATTACCATTAATATTTCTCTTTTCTATGTTTGAATTGATACTTATATTTCTTTTTATATCCTTTATTTGATCACCTTTTAGTAACTCAGAAATTATTTCTTTTACTTCTTGGTTAGAAGCAGATTCAAGATTTTTATTATATTTAGGATTGAATTTAAGGATATTATCAACAACATCTGCGATAGTAAGGATTCCTTCTACCTCGATCCCTGTTTCTGAATCTATATATCTAAATAGATGACTTTTGCCATCAATTGTTTCTGGAGATAACTCTTTATTTAAGTCTTTGTTTCTTAGTTCTTCAGAAGCCTTTAGAATTTCTAAGAGATATTTTTTTGAAAGAATATCTTCTCCATTAGGTGTTTCTAACAGGAACAATGTGAAATGAACTTCATCTGAAAATTTTTTAGAAATTTCTATATCTAAATCGATAATTGGATCTTTTGGCGAAGTTGAAGCATCTCCTCTGTAAGGGATAAAAGAATATGACAAAGCTAATCCAATAGTAATCAATATAAAAGCAGTGAATAATTTTATTGGATTTTCAACAAAAAACTTAGAAATTTTTTCGTAAAAATTCATCCCTTAATTCTATTATAATTATAATGTTTATATGAAATCTTATTAAAAAATGTTAAATATATTATCTTTTCATTCAAAAAAAATTTATTACGGTTGGTTAATTGTTGGAGTCTTGTTTTTATTTAATGCTCTTGGAATTGGAACAAGACAGGGCTTTGGAATATTTGTAGATATGTGGAGTTCAGACTGGGATGTAAATGTTTCTTCTATTAGCTTAGCAGCAAGCTTAGGTTGGTTAGTTAATGGTCTTTCGAATCCCATAATAGGTCAGCTATCTGATAAATATGGTCCAAAAATTGTTATGGTTTTTTGCTCTCTATTAGTTTCAATAAGTTCTATTTTAGTTGCTACATCGTTTAATGTTATGACATTATCTTTTTACTATGGTTTTTTGATTTCATTTGCAACTGGTACTGGTGGACCGTTAGGAATAATATTATCTAAATGGTTTGCCAAAAGGAGAGGAGTGGCAATGGGTGCAGTTATGGCTGGTGGATCCATAGGTAGTTTATTTTTTATCCCACTCTTAACTTTTATAGCCCTAAATTACAGCTGGCAATTAGCATGGATTGTAGTTGGGCTTTTTGGAATGATTTTTGTAGTTCCTTTATCTATAGCTGTTCTTAAGAATGAGCCAAAAGATATTATTTCTAAATATGATGATTCATTATCAGAATCTTATAAAGAATCAGGTCCTCTTTGGGTTGATAAATGGACTACAGCTTATAATTCAAAGCCTATGTGGCAATTATCTATCGGATATTTTGTATGCGGGATAACTACGGCTTCTATATCTGTACATTTTATAAAATGGGCAATTTCTGAAAATATATCAACCTCAGAAGCAGCATTGTCATTCGGTGTTTTGAGCGCAGTTAATGGTATATCTGTATTTTGTTCAGGTTATTTTTCAGATAAGTTTCAAAGGAGAATTATACTAGGATTAGTTTATGCAACAAGAGGAATAGCTTTTCTAGCATTATTACTTTTATCAGGAAAAGTTGCATTATGGGCATTTGCAATAGTTGGAGGTATGTCTTGGTTAGCAACAGTCCCACTAACTACAGCTCTAACGTCTGAGATTTATGGACAAAAAAAACTAGGATCTTTAGTAGGTCTAATTAATATGTCTCACCAATTGGGCGGAGCATCTTCAGTAATATTATTTGGAATGGTCTATGATATTTTTGGAAATTATGATTTAGGATTATGGGTTGGAGTTATTTCTCTAGTTATAGCATCCATAGCTTCTTTCACAATTAATGAACAGACTTTTTCATCTAGATTTTATAAAAGATTTGCAAATTAGATGCATTTATTTTTTGAAAAAAATTCACAGATCATAAATCATCATGGAGATTCTATCAATCCTGATTTTGCTCAGTGGGTTAGAGACTTTGTGTCAAATTTTTCTGAAGATATTTTGGTAATAATTTTTATTTTAGGGCTAATAATTTTTTTGATAATGTTTTTATTTATATTATATTTTTCAAGAAAGAAATAAAAAGTATGTTCTGTTC
>JAZANE010000124.1:0-3643 GCA_036228785.1 Chloroflexota bacterium | reverse complement strand
CTCCTCCAAAAGCATTGAAGACTGCAACAAGTTGAGGCATTGCTGTCATTTGTACATATCTAGACAATATAATACCTATAGAGGATCCTATAATTAATCCCAGAATTATCCATTCAAGATTAGTTTCTGTATATTTCAAAACTGTAACAATGATTGCTATTAACATAGCAATAGAAGAAAGCCTATTACCGTTTCTTGCGGTAGCTGGAGATGCTAATCTCTTAATACCCAAGATAAACATGGATGCAGATATTAGGTAAAGAATATTTTCTATATTTGACGATATTTCTAACAAAAAGCTCCCCTTACTTTTTACTCTTTTTGAACATTGCTAACATTCTATCTGTAACTAAAAAACCTCCAACGACATTAATAGTCGCTAAAACTATGCCTACAACAGAGAAAATTGTTGCTAGGGTGCTGTGACTATTTGAAGCAATAATTATTGCACCTACAATTACTACTCCTGATATAGCATTTGAACCAGACATCAAAGGTGTGTGTAGAGTAGGAGGAACTTTCGTTATTATCTCATAACCAATAAACAAAGCTAATATGAATATAATTATTAGTGATATAAGTTCCATTTAATCCTCTATTCTCTTTTCTCCATTATTGAAGACCAGCATGGCATCTACTATTTCGTCTTCAAGATCAATTTTTATAGATTTTTCACTTATGATAATTTCAAGCAAACCAAATATATTTTTTGAATAAACTATTGAAGCATCATATGCCATTTCCGAAGATAAATTTTTAGGGCCATGAACAGTTGTTCCATTTATATTTATAGATTCACCCAGAACTGTCGATTCACAGTTACCTCCTGATGGTGCAGATATATCAATTATTACGCTACCTGGTTTCATTTCTTTTACTGTTGATTCTTCGATTAAGATAGGAGCTTTTCTTCCAGGAATAGCAGCTGTTGAAATTACAGCATCTGCTTTTAAAATATAATCTTTAAGGAATTCTAATTGAGACTTTTGATTATCTTTACTCTGTTCTTTTGCATATCCACCTTCTGTTTCTGAATCAGCAGGGACTTCATCTGAAATAAATTTTGCTCCTAATGATTCTATTTGTTCTCCTGCAGCTAACCTTATGTCATATCCGGTAACTTCAGCTCCCAACCTTTTAGTTGTAGCAATTGCTTGCAGACCAGCTACACCAGCTCCTAAAACAAGTATTGAAGACGGAGGAATCGTACCTGCAGCAGTCATCATTAGAGGAAGATATTTCTTAAGTGAAGTTGCTGCTAAAAGTCCAGCTCTATAACCAGCGATTGAAGCTTGAGATGACAATGCATCTAATTTTTGAGCCCTAGCTATTCTTGGTACAAATTCCATTGCAAAAAGTGATAAGGTATTATTTTTACATATATCAGAAATTTCTGGATTAGTTCTGACATCTGTAAGGCTTATAACAAAGCTATTTTTTATAAATTTAGATTTTTTTTCAAAAAAAGCGTTAATAGATGAAACTATATTAATATTGCCAGACAAATTATTGACTATTTTTGCCCCATAATCTCTATATTCTTTATCTGAATATCCAGCTCGTTCTCCAGCACCTTTTTCTACTTCTACTTCAATACCAAGATCAATAATAGATTTTACGTCCTTAGGGACTATTGAGACCCTATTCTCTGAAGGGTCTTCTTCTTTTTTTACGCCTAAAAATACACTATTAGCCAAAATTACCTCTGATTATTAATAAAAGAAAAATTTATTATTTATAGACATTATATCCATAAATGAATTTGAATATACTGTTTACTAATTGATTAAGTAAGGAGTAAATTTAATGTACCTAATTCGAAGAACCTATAAAACAAAACCATATGAAGCAGTCAATGTTGCTAAATTGGTGAAAGAACAAGCAGATATGTACACTGCTATAGGCCATAGAACTGAGTGTAGAGTTTATTATAATAATGGGACTAATCCAGGAGAACCAAATAGAGTTTATTTAGAGTGGACAGCTGAGGTTTTTGATAATCCTAGTAGAGAAGGTAATGAAATACCAAAAGAAATAATGGAGATTGGAGCAAAATATAGGCCTCTTTTAGATACAGAAAATGGTGCTTCTAATTGGATAGAATTCTGGACAATTCTAGATTAGCCACCTCTGGGATATGTTTCATCTGAATGAAGATCTCTAATTAATGATTTTACTTCGTTAAAATGTCGAGTTTTATCTTCTATAAGTTGATAAGTTTTTTCAGATTCTTCTTGATCATACAAATCCATAATTTCTAGATGTAATTTTTCTGCTAACTCATTTAATTCAGAAACTGTAAGTTTATCTAAATCTTCAGACATATTATTCTCGAGAAAAAGTTTTTGTTAGATTACTGTTATGTATGTTTTCTTGAACTTGATTTATCTTATTTGCGATTATTTTTATAGATTCTTCATCACTTAACTGCTTTGTACTCCAAGCAATTAAAACATCAAGAAAGAAGTCTCCATTAAGAACGAAATTTTCTAAACTTAAGTCAGAGTGAGTATTTATGTTTTTTTCTCTGTGTGGATATTCTAGAATACATTTGTTATTAGAATCATTTTCTAAATTCATAAGTCCAATAAGTGTTTCATCAAATATCTGATCTCCACTTTTTCTTAGTCCCCAAAATTTAGGTCTAATATCTTTATTGATAAGAGTTTCAATACCCGAGATTATGATTTCTTTTTCTTCATGATTTTTATTATTTTCTAGTCTAGACTTGAAATCTATATCAATGATTAGTCCTTTATTATAAGAATTACAAATTTCAATTAAACTTAGCAATCTATCTACTGCTAATTCTTCTGCTAGCTTGCTTCTATTTTTTTCAAAATATATTTTTACACTTATTAGGTTTGGGTCAAATATATTTATAATTTCAAGAGCATCCTTGGTACTAGGTATAGCTAGTCCACCTCTATTTATATGTTCAACTGCAATAGCAGTTTTCATATTCAATCCTTTACTCTGGAATAGTAAGCTTTCACATAGATTTGGTTCAGCCCAAATATAATAGTCATTATTTGAATATGTTAATTTTAATGATTCTAGTATTAAGCTTGCAGCTTTATTTGCTTGGAGTATTTCAAAAGCAGATTTGGGACGATTTTGTTCAAGATTACAAGATAGAGCATTAGTTCTATTATCTAATGCTACAAAAAAATTACTTTGTTTATTATCAATCATTTTTTACTTTGAGTTTTTTTATAATTTCATCGTAAGTTGTTTCAAAATAAAATGAATTTCTTTTATTTTTTTTCATTTCTAAATGATCAGAATATCCCTGATTTTTTACAAACGTATTTAGAGTGTACAATGAATTTGGTATGTTAAGGTCTTCGTTACCGTGTAAATATATTACAAAATTTTTGATATTCTTAAAACTTCCCTTTAGTAGTTGACCTGTTGAGTGTAGATAGTTTGGGCCAAAATAAATAATTACTTTTTTTTCTTTACCATAAAACGATTTGATTTGATTAACTAATTTTTCTTTCTTATTATTGTCAAGATTTGAAGAAAAAATAAGTATTGATGTAATTTCTTTATTATCTTTGTCTAATAATTGACTCACTTCTTTTACTGAATTTTGATAAGATATTTTCTTTTTTTTATTTAATTGATCTAATATTGATTG
>JAZANE010000123.1:0-4877 GCA_036228785.1 Chloroflexota bacterium | reverse complement strand
TTTTGTGATTGATGATAATAAACTAAGTATAGAAAACCCAAAAATTTCAACAACTCCAGCAAATAGTAATAAGTTTCTTGTATAAAAATTTCCAAAAACTATTTTTAATCCATCTTTAATATTTTTTAGATAATTACCTTTATTTTTTACTTCATTAAATTCAGAGGATTTTAGTAATAAATTTATTGATCCGATTAAACCGAAAAAACCCGATAAAAGAATAGCCTTTTCAATGCCTAATAAGATAGAAATCATACCCCCTACCAAAGATCCAATGACTCCTGTAAATCTCATAATCATTGAGTATATTAGCATTGCAGTTATTTTTTCATTTTCATTAACAGAATTTATCACGCTGCCTTGTATTGCAGGAACTATAAATGCTCTAGTTATCCCAGTCATACCAGAAGCTAAATATGCTAGTAATAGAAAATTTTGATTTTGAAAAACAAGATATGCAAATAAGCAAAGTATAAAAAATCTTGTAATTCCAACAATAATGATAATTTTATTTCTCCCAAATTTATCAGCTGCAGCAGCAGTAAATGGCGAAAAAATAGTTTGAACTACTTGGGTTATCGCAAAAGAAATAAGTGTTGCTAAGACAGAGTTAGTTGATTTTAAAATTAGCCAACTTAGGCATAATCTTTCAATCCATTCGGAGCAAATAAAAAAGAAAAAACCTGACATAAGGCTTTGAAATTTTTTATTCGAGAATAATAAATTATTCTTGATATTAGAATTTAGAAAAAAGATTTTTATTTTTTGTAGCCCTGATAAAAAGTGATTATTAAAGTATATTAATCTTACTTAAACAAAAAAAAATAGATACATAAATTTGAATCAAACTGTAATAAAAGAAGCATTAATTGTAATCGACATAGGAACGTCATCTGTAAAAACTAGTATTTTTGACCTACAAGGTAATATTTTGCCAAAATATTCCATTACAATCCCGCATTCAATCATAAGTAAAAATGATGGGACATCTCAACAAGATCCTGAGATCTTAAGATCATTAGTTGAAGAATCTATTGATATTGTTTTGGAGAAATCAGAAGGAAATATAGAAAATATAGTTGGGGTAGGCCTAGATTCTATGGCAAGTACTTTGTTAGGCATAAATAAGTATGGCAAACCCATAACTCCTTTATATACATATGCTGATACTAGATCAAATAATCAAGTTTATAAAATTAAACAAGACTTAAACGAAAAAATTCTTCACCAAGAAACTGGAGCCGCTCAACATACTTCATATGTCCCTTCGAAAATAATGTGGATGAAGGAAAATATAAATAATTTTAATGATATTGATAAATTTCTTGATTTTTCTACATATATTTATTCAAAGTGGTTTGAAAAAAAAATCTTTAAGGCTAGCTACAGTATCTCTTCGTGGAGTGGATTATTAGATAGAAATAAATTAGAGTGGCATTCTGATTTAATTGATTACTTAGATATTTCAAAGGACAAATTACCTGTATTGAGACCATATGATGATCATGAAATTGGTCTAAATAATATTTACTCTAAAAGATGGAAGAAATTATCTGAAACTCCATTCTTTTTATCAGTAGGCGACGGGATTGCTGCAACAATTGGAAGTGGGTGTACAGGAAGAAAAAAAATTTCAATTACAGTTGGTAGCACTGCAGCTATAAGAATTCTGTTAGATACAAAAGTAGAAAAGGTTCCAAAAGGTTTATGGTGCTATAGATTACTTGATAACTATTCACTTCTCGGAGGTTCTTTTTCAGAAGGGGGGAATCTAATAAATTGGGCATATAATAACCTGAAACTTCCTAAGATAGAAAACTTAAATAATGAGTTAATGAAACTACAATCTGGATTTCACGGAATTTCAGTATTACCCTTTTTATTAGGTGAAAGAGCCTTGGGATGGTCAAATAATTCTAAAGGAATTATTTCTGGGTTGAAATATTCCAATACATCAATAGAAATATTACAGGCTTTTTTAGAATCAATTAGTTATAGATTATATTTAGTCAAAGAGATGTTAAAAGATTTTCTGGATAAAGATGTACAGGTTATTGCTAGTGGAGGAGCAATTAAAAATTTACCTTGGTGGATACAAACTACATCTGATGTTTTAGACAAGGAAATTTACATATCAAAAGAAAATCAAGATACAGGAAGGGGAGTAGCTATAATGATCTTAAGAGCCTTGGGATATATAGAAAGTTTTGAGGATATTGATTCTGAAACTGACGAGCAATATTCTCCGGATAAAAAAAATCATAAAATTCATAAAAACCTAATAGATATTCACCTAAGACTTTATGAAAAAATGATGAACAATTAAAATATACTAAAGAAAAAAAAATAATTTGTTGAAAAATTCATATGACATAATAATAATAGGTGGAGGTATTGTTGGAGTATCTGCAGCCTACTATGCATCTTTAGAGAATTTAAAAGTTCTTCTAATAGAAAAAGATTCTATAGCAAGTCATGCATCTGGTTTTGCTTATGGAGGAATTACTCCACATGTTGGACTTGAAGAAAATGACCCATATAATCAGATAAGCCAATATTCTTATAATTTACATAAATCTTTAGCAGAAGAAATTCCTGAATTATCAGGTATTGACTATGGGTATAGATCGTACCCTAATTTTGAATTGGCAATGAATGATAAGGAAGAAGAAGAGCTAGAAGAAATATATGTAGAATACTCAGATCTGAATATTTACGATTATTTCTCAAAAAAAGAACTTAATAAAATAGAACCTAGGTTGGGACCTAAGATTCGTTCTGCACTAGTTACAAAAATATCAAGTGGGGTTGAACCTTATAAACTAACTCTTGGATTAGGAACAGCAGCTGAAAAGAATGGAGTTGAGATATTAAATTCAGAGGTAAATGATATAAGTATTGAAACAGAAAATAATATTAAAGTTACAACTTCAAATAAAAAAGAAATTTTCAGTAAAAATTTACTGGTGTCTGCAGGCCCTTGGAGCCCATTTTTTTCAAAATGGTTTGGTTTTGATATTCCAATAAAGCCTCTTAAGGGTCAAATTTTAAGATTAAAGAGTAATCAGAAAATAGAAAATGGATTTCATTGGGGTCCAAATTATGTAACTACTAAGCAGGATGGATTGATTTGGGCTGGTACTACTGAAGAAGATGTTGGTTTTGATGAGAATCCTTCAAATTATGGATTAATTTCAATTATGGAATCATTAATGGATGTTTTTCCATTTTTACAAGATTCTGAACTTGTTCTTCAAACAGCTTGCCTTAGGCCTTTAGCGATTGATAAGTCTCCAATATTATCTAAATCAGATAATGGAAACTTATATTTAGCTTCAGGAACTGGTCGCCAAGGAATTCTTCTTGGACCTGCAATGGGAAAGTTGATTCTAGATAAAATATTGTCTAGGAATACATATATTCCAATAGAACCTTTTTCTCATAAAAGATTTTCTAAGGTTAAGCCATAGCGGAATTAGCTCTGTAAGCAGTTCTTAGATCTTGTTCTTCGAATTCTAATGGCTTTTCTCCCAATGCATGTTCGTATAATGCTGCTTTATAAATTCCTTCTAGTGTATATATTATAGAAATAGATGCTGTGGCACATAACAATCCTATTGCTATACCGAAGGTCCCATTTATAAGACCAAAAAACCAACCTATACCAAGACTTATTAATACAGCTATAATTTGAAAAATTCCAAAACCAAAATTTGCTGCTACCTGATTTCCCCATGTTTGCTTGAATAAACTTGAAGATCTTTTTATTGCAGAAATTGGACTCATATTTTCTGAAACAATTATTGGAACTACAAAAAAAGTCATCATTGCCCAACCAGCTTCAAGAAAACTTGCAAAAATTTGAGTCATAATTCCTCCAAAACCTCCACGATTTCTTCCATTTGCTTTTATAGCTGCAAAAATTAGTCCCATTATTGTTACAATTATTGACCAGAAAAATATATGATGGACATGCTTGAAAGCATGACTAAGCCCAGAAGAAATATTTGGATCCCCCCCTCTCAGTCTTTCAAGAGCCGCAGAGATTAACGCAGAATTAAAGAATACAATTATAAAATTTGCACCAAAAATCAGAATAGCAATAGGAAAAATAGATTGTTGTTCCTCATTAGCTGCTGAAAAATCTATTGAACCAGTTGAATAAATCAAACCCAACAATAAGAGAACAAAAATTGCTGCCATTATTGGAAATAATATCAATTCTCTATCTTTTCTGAGAACTTTTACACATGATTTCATTAGTTGAATTGTGTTTGAAATATTTCCGAAGAATCCACCATTAACCAAAATATACTCCTAATATAACTTATTACTTAATTATATTCTTTTGATATCAGTTTACTCAATAGTAGCAACATACGTTTTATTAAGATCTTTCCAAGCTATTTCAAAACCTAATCCAGGTTTGTTTGGAGCAGAAACATATCCATTATCAAATTCTATTTCTTCAGATAAACCAAATCTATTTTCTCCAGAACAAGGAAAAAACTCATAAAATTCGCAGTTTGCAGAAGCTATTATCACATGTAAATTTGCAACGTTATCTAGAGAATTACTAGACCCTGAATGAATTTCACATTTCATATTAAATGCATCTGCCAAGTCTGTTAATCTTTTTAATGGAGATATTCCTCCCATTGCAACTACATCTCCTCTAACAATATTGGTGGTTTTTTGAGTTATCCATTCGGGCACGGAGTAGTATTTTCCAGGGATAAATTCTGTTGAAACAATTGGTATATCAAGCTTAGAGTAAAGTTTTTTATAATTATATATATCTTCCTCAACGAGAGGATCTTCATACCAGTAAAAGTTTAGATCTTCAATTTTCTTACCAACTCTTAGAGCATCTTCAT
>JAZANE010000122.1:0-5201 GCA_036228785.1 Chloroflexota bacterium | reverse complement strand
CAAACTAACATTATATATCTAAATTGTTAGAATTGTACAGTATCATTATTGTAGGATTTTGTCAATTTCTTCTGTGACTTGTAGAATTGGTAAGTCTGCATTAATTTTTCTCAATAATCCACTAGATTGATAAAATTCCAATAAGGGTTCAGTTAAATGTTTATATGTTTCCATTCTTTTGGAAATAGCCTCAGGTTTATCGTCTTCTCTTTGGTATAAATCAGTGCCACTACAATTTTCTTGACAATTAAATATTTTATCTGATTTTGAAAAAGTTTTAGGACAATTTTTACAAGAAAGCCTTTGAGATAATCTTTCAATTAATTTTTCAAAAGGTACATCAAAATATAATACATAATTTATTTCTTTCCCATGTTTTTTCATCTCTAGGTCCAAAGACATTGCTTGATTAATTGTTCTTGGAAAACCATCTAAAAGTATTGATTGAAGACTTTTAGTTGTACTAGAAACCATATCAATTATTAATTTATCAGGGACCAAATCCCCTTTATCCATATATACTTTGGCAGCAACACCTAATTTAGTCTTTTCCGAGACTTGAGACCTTAATATATCCCCAGTAGAAATATGGGATAGATTATATTTTTCTACTAACTTGCTTGATTGAGTTCCTTTACCTGAACCAGGAGGTCCCAAAAGAATTAAGTTCATTTCTAATTTACAAATCCTTCATAATTTCTCATCAGTAGCTGTGATTCAAGTTGTCTCATTGTATCAAGGGCAACTCCAACCATAATCAACAGACTTGTACTTTGGACTATGCTAGTGGTTGATTCAAGTCCTGTCAGAAATGATGCGATTGAAGGAATAACTGCTATCGTTCCTAAAAATAAAGCACCACCCCATGTTATACGTATTATAACTCTCATTAGATAGTCTCTAGTCGGAGGACCTGGTCTGATACCTGGAATAAATCCATTTTGATTTTGTAATGATTCTGCTAAATTTTGTTGATTATGTACTACAAGAGTATAGAAAAATGTAAAGATTACTACTAATACAAATACTGTTACCCAGTATAAGGTTCCAGTTGGCCCAAACTGAATTGTTAGCCATTCTGCAACTTGTGATCCAAATGAATTAGAAGCAGGATCTACAAAATAAGATGCTATAACGGCCGGTAGAGCTAAAATTGAAAAAGCAAATATCAAAGGAATCATACCTGCCGAGTTTACTCTTATAGGTATATGGGATGATCCTGAAGATCTATACATTCTATTGCCTCTAAAAACACTCCTACCATATTGAACTGGAATTCTTCTTTGAGCCTCAGTAAAAATTACGATAGTAAAAATTATTAATAATATAAGGGCTATCAGTAAGCCTACCTGAAAAGGTTGATCACGCAACAACCATAATTGTCCCCCTATAGAAGGGAATGTAGATACTATACCGGCAAAAATAATCAATGAAATTCCGTTTCCAATCCCTTTTTCAGTAACTAATTCTCCTAACCAAACCAGTATCATAGTCCCAGCGGTCATTGAAAGTAGTATTGCCAAAGTGTTGAGAGTTTGTCCTCCTCCAAATCCAATTCCTGTCAATGCTCCTTGTCCCAGAGCTCCTGAGAAAAGATTGATTTGACCATATCCCTGAAGAAACGCCAGAGGAACTGTCAAGTAATGAGTATATCTACTTATAGCCTTCCTTCCGACTTCACCTTCTTGTGCTAGTTCCTTGAGTTGAGGGACAAGAGGAGTAAGAATTTGAATAATAATAGAAGCTGTAATGTATGGATATACACCTAAGGCGGCAATAGATAAATTTCTAAGTGCTCCACCTGAAAATATATCAATAAATCCTAGTAGTGGATTCGCATCAAATGCCGATTGCAAAGCCTCTTTATCTACCCCAGGAACAGGAACATGTGCAAAAAATCTAAATACAACTAGAATGAAGAGAGTAAATAAAATTCTTGTTCGTAAGTCTGAAAGCTTGAAAGCATCAATTAAAGCTTGTAAAAGTGCTGGTCGATTAGATTGTGTATTAGTAGTTGTTGTCATAATTCTATTTGATTATTTTTACCTCACCACCAGCTTTTTCAATCTTAGCTTTTGCGGACGCAGAAATTGCATGCACTTCTAAATTTATAGATTTTGACACTTCACCATTTCCTAAAATTTTGATCATTTGTTTATTTTTGATTAATCTTTTCTTTCTAAAATCTTCAATTGAAATAGAATCGTCTTGAAAAATAATATTCAGATCATATAGGTTCAATGCAACATAATCTTTTTTAAATACATTTGTGAAACCTCTCATGTGAGGTAATTTTTTCACTAGCCTTAGCTGTCCACCTTCAAAAGTTGGATTTAAGTTACCTCCACTTCTAGAAAGTTGTCCCTTAAGGCCTCTCCCAGAATAAGTTCCCTTAGATGCATTGCCTCTTCCAACTTGATTATTCTTTGGAGTATTTTTATTTTTTCTTTTTATATCATGTAATTGTGGCATATCTTCACCTATACTTAAGCTTCTTGAATAGAAATTAAGTGATTAACTTTTTGAATCATCCCTTGTATTTGAGGTGATAAGTCTTTTTCTACCTTTGATCCTATTTTTCTTAGACCAAGAGATCTTAAAGTATCTCTTTGAGCTGGAGATATACCTATCTTACTCTTTTTTTGAGATATTATAACTTTTTTCATTCTAAGCTCTTCTTTTACTTATTTCTTTATTTGGATTCTTCATTTCTTTTAATGCTTCAATAGTTGCATATACAACATTAATTGCATTAGTTGAACCAAATGTTTTTGATACTACATCCTTTACACCTACAGCCTCAAGGACTGCCCTAACACCACCTCCAGCAATCAATCCAGTACCTGGAGCTGCTGGCATAAGCATAACTTTTGATGAACCAAATTTCTTAGTTGATTCATGAGGTATAGTTGTATTATTTAGAGTTACACTTATCATTCTATCTTTAGCATATTTTACTGCTCTTTGTACAGCATCAGGAACTGCAGTTGCACTTGCAAGAGCAATTCCAACTTTACCAGCTCCATCACCAACAGCTACCATTGCGTTAAATGATAAATTCCTTCCACCTTTTACAGTTTTAGACACTCTTCTTATTTTTATAACATTCTCAACAAAAGAAAATTCATCACTATCTCTATTTCTTCTAGGTCTAGAATTTCTTCTATTCTGGTTACTTCGCTGATTATTTCTTTCTTGAGTTTTATTATCGGTTGTCATTATCTATACCTCTACTCCTGATTCTCTTATTCCATCTGCAACAGCTGCTACTTTCCCGTGATAGAGATAACCGCCTCTGTCGAAAACAACTTTTTTCACACCTAATTTAGAAATTTTTTCTCCAAATTCTAATCCCATCTTCTTGGAGATATCTTTATTCACAGTTTTATCCTCAGTTTTGATACTTGATAATGATGCAAGAGTTATGCCTTTTGTGTCATCAATTAATTGTAAATATATATTCTTATTAGATCTAAATAAAGAAACTCTAGGCCTTTCATTTGTACCTGATATTCTTTTTCTAACTCTGAGGTGCCTTTTACTTCTTCCTAATGATCTTGTTTTTTTTGATTGTTTCATTAACCTTCTCCTGCTCCAACTGCAGCTTTACCTGATTTTCTCTTAATAACTTCATCACTATACTTTATACCTTTACCAGTATATGGGTTAGGTTTTCTTAGTGTTCTGATCTTTGCTGCTTGTCTACCTACATTTTCTTTATTTGGGCCTTCAATTAGTAGGATGGTTTGATCTTCAACACTAAATTTATTCTCTCCGATTGGATCAACAGTTATTGAGTGTGAGAATCCCAAACTTAATTCTAAAGATTTCCCTTTGAGCTGAGCTCTGTAACCTGTACCAATCAGTTCTAATTTTTTTGAAAATCCTTCTGTTACACCTGTAACCATATTTGCGATCAAAGCTCTGTATAAACCATGCATTGATTTAGTTTCAATAAGTTCGTTCTTTCTAGTGATAGTTAATTTTCCATCACTTAGATCAAAAACTATATCTTCAGAAGCTATTTTTTGATCTAACTCACCTTTAGGACCCTTAACAATTACAAGGTTTTTTTCGACTTTTAATTCGACTCCTGTAGGTATGTTTATTGGTTTATTTCCGATTCTGCTCATAAGTTCCTCATTTACCAAACATAAAAAAGAAGCTCTCCACCAAGAGATTGCTTCTTAGCTTCCAAACCAGACATCACTCCTTTTGAGGTAGACATTACTGCAACACCCATTCCAGAAAAGTAAGTTGGAATTTCATCTTTTTTTACATAAATTTTTAAACCAGGCTTTGAGACTCTCTTTAACCCAGAAATGGCAGAGGATCCATCATCAAAATATTTCAACTTTATAGAATAATTAGAGAAATTTTCAGATTTTTCTTCTGCAAACTCTGATATAAAGCCTTCATTATTCAATAATTGCAAAATACTTAAGTTTAATTTTGATTTAGCTACAGAAACCTTTTCATGCTTAACCATCACTGAATTTCTGATTCTAGTAATCATATCTGATATTTGATCTTGAATAGTCACAACAACCTCTATAAACTTCCTTTTCTTATTCCTGGTAAATGCCCTCTAAGAGCAAGATCTCTCATTGAAATCCTACTCAAACCAAAAAATCTCATATAACCTCTGGGCCTACCTGTCTTTTGACATCTGTTCCTAACACGTACTGGACTTGAATTTTTTGGTAATAAATCTAACTTTCTTCTTGCTTCCATCTTTTCTTCAAAGGAAGATTTAGATGAATTAGCTATATCCTTTAATTCATTTCTTATTTCAGAATATTTTTCAACCATTCTTATTCTTTTTTTATTTCTTGCAATAGCAGATTTCTTAGCCAATAAATTCTCCTTATTTAATTTCCAAACGGCATTCCGAGTAATTCTAATAGTTTTTTTGTTTCTTCATCACTATTTGAAGTAGTCACGATATTAATTTGCATACCTCTTAGTTTATCAATTTCATTGTAATCAATCTCTGGAAAAATAACCTGTTCTTGTAATCCTAAGGAATAATTTCCGTTTCCATCAAAAGATTTACTTGAAACTCCTCTAAAATCTCTAACTCTAGGCAATGATACATTAAAAAGTTTATCTAAGAAAAACCACATATTATTAGACCTCAATGTAACTGAAAGTCCTATAACTTGACCTTCTCTCAATTTAAAGTTTGCAATTGATTTTTT
>JAZANE010000121.1:0-2965 GCA_036228785.1 Chloroflexota bacterium | reverse complement strand
ACAGCTGCCGACATTTCTCCAACATATCATGTCTTGATGCAAAGCGCATTTCAAGAAAGTACTGATGCGGGGATATCTAAAACAATTAATTTCCCTAATGAAGCAACAATTGAAGATGTTGAAAATGCATACATGCTTGCTTGGGAAACAAAATGTAAGGGAATTACTGTATATAGATCTGGTTCTAGGCAGGTCGAGGTGTTGACCTCAGGACATGATTCTTCAAATGATAAATCAAGAGAAGATCTTAAGAATACAGAGGAAAATGTTGAAAATTATTTACCTCAAAGTTCTGTTAATGGATATATTACACCAATGGATAGACCTCAAGAATTACTTGGTATCACTTCTAGGGTAAGAACAGGAAGAGGAAATCTTTACGTAACAGTAAATATGGCAGGTAACAAACCTTTTGAAATTTTCACCACCCACGGCAAAGCAGGAGGAAATGACGCTGCAATGGCAGAGGCTGTTTCAAGAGTTGCTTCTCTTTGTCTTAGAGCAGGTTTAGATCCTAAAGAAGTTATAAGTCAATTGAGAGGAATTACAGATCTTCCAGCATGGGATGAAGGAACTCTAGTTCGGTCTGTTCCGGATGCACTTGCAACAGTGCTAGATAAAGTAACTTCAAATGAAACTAAAGAAATTTTTAGTGAAGCTACACAAAAATCTATTTTTAGCTCCGAAGATAACAATGTAACAAATACCGAAAATATTCAATCTTCAATGTTAAATTTTGGAGAAGAAAAAAAAAAAGTAACGGTTAAAGTTCCAATTAATAATATGCCACTACCAAACTGTCCTGATTGTGATGTAGGTACGCTTGCATTTGAAGAAGGGTGTCAAAAATGTTACAGTTGCGGTTATTCAAAGTGTTAATGAATGAATAAAAATAATGAAAAGTTAGCCATAACACTGGGAGATCCTTCAGGAATAGGACCTGAAGTAATAATAAAGGCTATTAAGAGCCTCTATAAAGTTGGTAAAAATTATCCAATAATTATTGGAGACACCGAAACCCTTCAAAAAACAGCGAAAAAATTACAGATTGATCTAAGATTCAAGAAAATCAAATCAATAGATGATTCAGATATAGATTGTTCTGATATTCAAGTTTTAGACAATAATTCCTATGAGAACAGTAATTTTCCTATTGGTGAAAATTCTATTGAATCTGGGAATGCTTCACATGAATGGGTGGAGATTGCAACTGAACTTGCAATTAACAAAAAAGTAGGTGCAATATGCACAGCACCTATAAATAAAGAAAGTTGGCAAATGTCGGGAATTTCTGATATTGGGCATCAAGAAATTTTTAAAAGAAAATCAAAATCAAATTATGTTGCAACTATGTTAGTTTCCGGAAATCTAAGATGCATGCATTTATCAACACATTTATCCTTAGCAGATGCATGTAATTATGTAACAACTGAAAATGTTACTAGAGCAATAAAATTAACGTATGATCATTTTTCTATGTGGGGTTTTGAAAAACCTAGAATCGGAGTTGCTGCTTTAAATCCTCATGCCTCTGATGGAGGATTGATTGGAAAAACCGAACAACAAGAAATATTACCTGCTGTTGAAAATTGTAAAGATGATGGAATAAATGTAACAGGTCCACATCCTGCTGACTCAATCTTTTACGATGCCATTAATAACAAATATGATGTAGTTGTTGTAATGTACCACGACCAAGGACATATCCCGATAAAGGTTTACGGTTTTGAAGAATCAATTTCTGTTAATCTTGGAGTTCCATTCATAAGAACATCAGTTGACCATGGTACAGCCTTTGATATTGCAGGAAAAAATATTGCTGATGCTACAAGCATGATTGAAGCTATAAAATTAGCTAAAAATCTCTCGAAAAATTCTAAATTATGAATTCTATTGATAGTTCAGTATTTATTGGATATGGAAATATGGGATCTGCCATAGTCAACTCGATCTACAAAAAAAATATTTATAAAGATATTTTAGTTATTGAGCCTGATAAGAATAAGATAGAAAAAAAAGCATCTAAATACATTTCTTTTTCTCATAAATTTACAAAAGAATTATCCGACTATAAATATGTTTGGTTTTGCGTGAAACCTCAATCTTTTAGAAATATAGCCAAAGAAATAAAACCTTATCTCAAATCTAGCCAAATTATGATCTCAATTATGGCTGGAATAACAATCAACCAAATTAATGATTATACAGAACATGAAAAAATTATTAGAATAATGCCAAATACTCCTGCACAAATATCCAAAGGAATCAGTGTCTGGAATTCAACAAATAATATTTCAAAAAAGGAAAAAAATATAATTGAAAATTCATTAAATTCTTTTGGTAAGTCTATCTATGTTGAAGACGAAACTATGATCAACTTATCAACAGCATTATCAGGAAGTGGTCCAGGTTTTTTATATAGAATTTTAGAATCATTTATTTTTGCAGGTGAAAAAATTGGTTTAGATAAAGAAGTTAGTAAAACACTTGCTATAGAAACTTTCATAGGTAGCGCCGAATTAATTAACTTAACAAAAAATTCTCCAAAGAACTTAAGAGAGGCTGTTACTTCACCAGGTGGTACAACTGAAGCAGGATTAGAACTACTGAAAAAAATAGAAATTGATAGAATTATTTTTGAAATGATGGCTGAAGCTGTTCAAAGAGGAAATGATCTAGCAAAAGAAAGTAATAAATAAATGTCTAATTTGTTATTTAGCTTAATAAATATTTACTCAATAATTATTCTTTTTAGAGTATTGTCCAGCTGGATACCCAATTCAAGAGAATATCAAATTGTACAATTATTAATTCTTATAACTGAACCACTACTTGGAAGATTAAGAAAAGTACTCCCCCAAGCAGGAGGATTTGATTTGTCACCAATAGCTGCTATTTTTTGACTTGAAGCATTCGGTTCTGTTATAAGATCTTTTTAATTTAATATTTCTGAAGCACTTAAATT
>JAZANE010000120.1:0-7049 GCA_036228785.1 Chloroflexota bacterium | reverse complement strand
CGTTATGCATCTTCACTTCCATTTACTTAGTGGTAAACCTATTGCATTATAATATTTTTTTTTATAATACTAAATATTATAGTTTTATAAGGAGAATGAAATGGCTTTATCTGAAGGTTCAAAGGTTCCAGATTTTAATTTAATTGATCAAAATGGAGAGAATGTTAACCTTAGCATATTGGCGGGTAAACCAGCCGTGTTATATTTTTATACAAAGGATGAAACAAAGGGTTTTAAAGTAGAAGCGTTTGAGTTTTTAGATATTTATTGTGAGTTTAATAAACTTGATTGTAATATTTATGGAATAAGTCCTGATGACGAATCGTCACACCAAAAATTTATTGATAATCATTCATTGCCATTTACATTATTATGTGACCCAGATAAAAAAATGATTCAGGATTTTGGAGTTTGGGGTGAGAAAAATATGTATGGTAAAAAATCAATGGGAATTATAAGGTCTACTTTCTTGATTGATAAAGATGGAATTTTGCTTAAGAAATGGACTAATGTCAAAGCCAAAGGTCATGCTGAAAAGGTAAAAGAAGTTTTGGAAAATTCTTAGTTGTTTTTGTAAATTTGAACCCTGTGTCTACAGGAATCTGAAATAAAAATCATTTCATCATTAGTTTCTATACCTGTAGGTTTCCAAAATCTCTTTTCTTCTTCAAATAATTTAGCATTTTCTCTCCAGCTAGATTGTTCTGGGTTTACATCTAAAAACTCTTGGCACCATTTAGATAAAGTGGCGTCACCAATTAATTTCTCTACGAAATTTTTATTTTTATCATAAACAATGACGCTATCTTCTCCCCAATTAGATATAAAAATAGATTCATTTCTGTCAACATGCACGGATGATGGTTTATTGAGATACATGTCATTATATTTAGATATACTTTCTAAAAAATTTCCATTTTTATCAAAAATTTGTATTCTATTATTTCTCCAATCTGCAACATAAATATTTTCAGATTGATCTAAATCAATCCCCCAAGGATAATTAAATTCTCCTTCTCTATCTCCAAATGAACCAAAACAAGAAATAAACTTACCCTGGTCATCAAATTTTTGTACTCTTGAGTTTAGATGATCAACAATTAAGATATTATTATCTTTATCAAAAATTATTCCAGAAGGTCTATTTATTTCTCCTTGATCAGTACCATAAGTTCCCCAGCTTCTTATGAAATCTCCATCTATATTGAATACAGAAATTCTGTTTAGATGCTCATCACTGAGATAAATTAGATTATTATTATCAAAAGCTATAGAAGTAGGTAAGATTGATTTGCCCTCTTCTTCTCCCCAGTTAGCAAATTCAAATTTATGATCTGAGTCTATAGAAACTGCACTTATTCTGTTATTTTTATTACTAGCGTTAGATCTACTTAGGACAAAAAGAAGATCATTTTTGAATTTTACATCTATTGGATTCATAAATCCTCGACCCTCAAAAGATGCTATACCGATAGTGTGGCTATAACTTAATTTAGTAGTGACCATTATTTCATCAGTGATTGTTTAGAAAATTTTTCATTAAGAATTTTTTCAGAATCAACATCTAAAATATCTTCTAAAATTGTAGAATAAAGACTTCTAAAATCAGTATTGTAATGAATATCTCCTTCAAGTTGAGCAGATGGTTCTAGATTTGGATATTCTCCATACAAACCGCCTTTTACAGAATTCCCTAATAAAAACGCAACTCCTCCTGAACCATGATCTGTTCCTGTCCCATTATCAGCAATTCTTCTCCCAAACTCTGAAAAAATCCAAATAACAGTTTCATCGTCTAAGTTTTGTTTTTTTAGATCTTTTTGGAAACAATCTATTGCTACAGATAATTGACTCCATAATAAAGAATGATTTTTTAGCTCATCTGTATGAGTATCAAAACTTCCATGTTGAGCATAAAAGATTCTTGTTCCAAGGCCAGCACTTGCAACTTGTGCTATTCCTTTTAGTGACTGTGCTATAGGATTATCCTCAGGATATTCTATATCAGAAGAATATGATTTTGGAGCTTCACTTAACAAATCTGCACCATCAAGGGCGCCTCTACCTGTTTCAAATAATCTTAATGAAGGAATTCCATCAAGATTCATTGGTTGGTAAATTCTATCAACTGTATCTAATAAAATCTCTCTATTTTTTGACCCAGAAACTCCTGTGAAAAGTCCATAAGATTCTAAAGCTCCTACTGAAGCAACAGAGACGCCTGGACAAGCTAAAGCTCTTGGTAAACCTTTGCCAAAACTTACTGCAGTAACAGGATTTTTACTTTCTGGGTCTAAGTTTTTTACAGTTTTCCCAAGCCAACCAATTGAACTGCTTTCAAAAGGTTCAGCCGTATGCCAGATATCCATTGATCGAAAATGAGATCTATTTGGCTCTGGATACCCAATACCCATCATTACAGCAAGATTTTTTTCATCAAAACTTTTCTTAAAAATATCCATGTTTGAATTAAAAGCAACCTTATTATCAACAGGTATTATTGAATCATCTTTCAATCCCATATTTGGCCTGTAATCATAATATAAACCACTCTCATAGGGCACAATTGTATTCAGGTAATCGTTTCCTCCACTTAGTTGAATTACTACCAAATTCTTATTTTTCATATGAATTTCTCCAAACTAACAGTACTGAAAATCAGGGGTTGAAACAATTAATTTTAATGTATCTATTATTTTTTCTTCCAGATTTTCATACTTATTTTTTTCTAGATGTTCTTTTATTATATTTTTTGTGTTTTCGGTTATTTCTAAATACCCCATAATTTCAAGTAAATTATTCAAGAAATCAATATTCGATGAGTGGCTACTTTTTTTAGCAATTTCAATAATTCTTTGTACACCTTTAGAAGAAAGATTTGATATTTCGTTACTTGCAAAATTTATTCTTTCAATAAGTGAGCCACTATCAATCCATTCTTCTCCTTCATGCCAGCCTTCAACGCTTGGGGGATTAAGTAAAAATTGTCCCATTAGTAACGTGTTAACTGCAAGTTCGGCTGAATCTAGGTCTGGAATTTCATATTTATCAGCAATTCTCACTATACCAAAAACTAGATCAGATGGACTTTTTACTTTCTTAAATCTCATAGACTCGGATTTGAAATGTTCTGACTTGAACAAATACTCTAAAACTTTTTTGATTTCTCCTTCATTTTCTAAATAAATATTAGAAAGTTTTTTTATTTCATCATCGTTTATTTCTTCAGAAGCAAAAAACAAATAAAGCCTTTTACAAATAAAATTAGCTGTTGCTGGATGAGTTGCAACCATTTTTACTATATCTTCACCATTAAAATTTCCTTTTTTGCCCAGAAATAATTTTTCGGATTCGTCATGATCGTTTTTATCAAAGTTAAATTCCATAGGGAAAGGTCCCAAAAAGAATGGAGGAGGGGTAGGCTTTGAAGCCCATCCAGTAAATGCTCTAGCTGCAGATTTTACATCATCTTCTGTATATGCACCTTCTCCATTTTCATCAATTCCCATAGAGAAAAGCTCTAATAATTCTCTCCCGTAATTTTCGTTTGGAGCATCCTTATGGCTGTTTTGGTTATCCAACCAGTACATCATTCCGGGATCCTGAGAAATTTTTAACAGCAGTGTCTCAAATTTACCTAAACCATATTTTCTAAATAGGTCAATTTCAGTCAGCATTGCTAAACCATGGTCAAGTTTTATTCCTCCTACTGCTAGCAGACCATGCCAAAATAGAGAAATTTTTTCTTCTAGTTGTTTTTCTGACTTGGCTAGTCTCCAAGTCCATTGCGGATCAGCATGCCTTGCTGTTCGAGCTTCAACAGACGCTATAAAGTATCTATCTAATAAATCTTGATCATCAAGTGGTCCAAAATCGGGATTCAATAATAAGTCTACGACTTCATTATATTCTAACTTAGAAAGTTCTTGAATCTGATCATAATTTGAACCAAACCCTGCTCTTCTCATTAGATGAGCTATTTGTATTTTTTTATCTACAGAAGTAACCATGATAATAATATAATCTTTGGGAGATTATTAATCAATAGTGGTGCCTAGGGACAGATTCGAACTGTCGACACCTGCGTTTTCAGCGCAGTGCTCTACCCCTGAGCTACCCAGGCACAAATTAACTATTAGTCTTTAATTTTTACAGAAAAATTTATTAATGAATGACTAAAAAAGGTACAAAATAAAGCATTTATTATTTATTATTACTAATTATGTCAGTTATTTGTATTTCATCATCAAAAAATAATGTTGGTAAAACAACTATACTTTCAGGAATAGCTCACGAATCAATAAAAAGAGGTTTAAGAACTTTTGTGGGTTCATACGAGAATGGAAAAATTATTACCAATGAAAAATTTTATAATATTTATGACCCTGAACATAAAAAAGTCGATATTGAAAAATCAGAGTTGACTCTGGTTGAGTTAAATGATCTTTCTAATGATGAGACACTTAATTTCATTAATAAAAATGATGCAAGAATTATTTTAATTGAAGATTCGTATCAGGATATTGGACCTGAAATTGATTTTTATGGAGAAAGACTTGTTGGCTTCATAATTAATGGTGTGTGGAAATATAAAAAAAATAATATCTCTTCAAATAAAGAAATAAATGATTCTAAAATTCTAGCTGTTCTTGAAGAATCAAGGTCACTGATGGGTAATAATGCTAAGAAAATTATTGATTATCTAGATCCAATAAAAATTATTGGAGATAAAGAGTCTGATAATTTTATAGAGAATTTCTTAATTGGAGGATTTGTACTTGATTGGGGCCCTGAATATTTTTCTACAAAAAACAATGTTGCATTAATTGCAAGAGGTGATAGGCCTGATGTTCAGCTTTCTGCAATACAGTCTGGTACTGTCAATTTGATAATTGCAACTTCTTCTAAAACTCCTGTTGAGTATGTATTGAATGAAGCCAAAAAATTTGACATACCTGTTGTAGTAGTGAATGATTCAACAATGGATATTGTAGACAAACTCTCAGATTTTATAGAAGATTTTGATTTTGACAGTATGGAAAAAGTAAATTACGCCAACAATATTCTTGTTGATAATATAAATTTTGATTTATTATTTGAAATATTTTCTATGCCTATCACTAAGTAAATAGTATGGCTGATCTAAACCATAATATACTTGATGGATTGTCAGAAAAACAAAAAGAGGCAGTAACTCATCCCTTAAAACCTCTGCTTATAATTGCAGGTCCAGGTTCTGGAAAAACTAGAGTCATGTCTCATAGAATCCCATGGATAATCAATAATTATGATGTAAATCCATATGAAATTTTAGCAGTAACATTCACTAATAAAGCAGCTAAGGAATTGATGAATAGAACAAAATCTTTTTTGCCAAATTCATCTAATGCTGTGGTTAAGACATTTCATGGGTTTGCATCTTATTTTCTTAGAATTGAAGGTCATTATGCAGGATTAGATAGAGGTTTTTCTATCTATGATGATTCTGACCAGTTAAGAATAATAAAAAATATTTTTGAAGAATTAGATATTAACATTAAAAAAAATAATCCTAGAGTAATAATTTCTGAAATTTCTAAAGCAAAAAATCTTGCCACAACATCAGTTATGTACAAACAAAAGTCAAATTCTTATTTTGAAGAAATAGTATCAAGAGTTTATAGCAGATATGATGAAATACTTGAGAATTCTAATGCCTGCGATTTCGACGATCTGCTCCTTAAGACTAACAATATTCTGAAAGAAAATTTGGATGTTCGTAAAAAATGGTCAAGAAGATACAAGCATGTTATTATTGATGAGTTTCAGGATACTAATCCTTTGCAATTCGAAATTTCTAATCTAATTACAAATGAGCAAAATTCAATTTCTGTAGTTGGAGATCCTGATCAATCTATTTATTCTTGGAGACATGCAGTTCCAACAAATATTTTGGAATTCAGAAAGATTTATAAAGATTGTTTAGTGGTTAATTTAGACGAAAGTTATAGATCTACTAAACCAATATTAGAAGCTGCAGATTCAATAATAGCAAATAATACAAACAGATTTAAAAGAAAATTATGGACTAAAAATAAAGAAGGAAGTTTAGTTAAGTATAATTCCTATTTTGATGAAGAAGAAGAAGCAGTTTCAGTTGGAAAAAGTATTACAAAATTAATAAAATCCAAAGATTCATTAAATGAAATTGCAGTTATGTATAGGGTAAATGCTCAGAGCAGGGCATTTGAGGTAGCACTAAATTCTCTAGGATTAAAATATAGATTGGTAGGAGGTGTAAGATTTTATGATCGTAAAGAGATCAAAGATATTTTAGCTTATTGTAAACTTCTAGTGAATCCAAATGATGATTCAGCATTTGAAAGAATTATTAATTGTCCACCAAGAGGAATTGGACTAAGAACAATAAATAAAATTTCTATTGAAAAAAATATAAATAATATGAGTTATTTAAGCTACTTAAGGAATGCATCCAAAGATGATTTAAGCTCGCTTCTTTCAAAAAGACTATGTGATTCTATAAATGAGTTTCTCGGAATTTACGAAAAATTATTAGTTCAAATCTCAATTCAAGAACCTCATGAGATAATAAACTCAATAATTTCAATAACTAATTATGATGACTATCTAAGAAATGATGAAGATGGAGTTGAAAGACTTGAGAATATAAATGAATTGAAATATTCTGCTGAAGAATTTTCAGTAGTTAATGATGCTGACAATACGGAATCATTAATTGATTTTATAGAAAACTCATCTTTGAATTCAAATGTTGATTCAATCGATGAAAATGATGAAGCTATAACCTTAATAACTCTTCATCAAGCCAAAGGATTAGAGTATAAAAATGTTTTCATTGTTGGAATGGAAGAAGGTTTATTACCACATTCTAGATCAATGGATTCAGAAGATGAATTAGAAGAAGAACGAAGACTCTGCTATGTTGGGATTACAAGAGCAAAAGAAAATTTATATTTATCATCATCCAGTAGAAGAAGATTTCAAGGAATTTATGATAATGCAATAAAATCAAGATTTTTAGATGAAAT
>JAZANE010000119.1:0-9016 GCA_036228785.1 Chloroflexota bacterium | reverse complement strand
TTTAGGTTCTGCATCAATGATTTTTAGTTTGTTACTAACTTCATATGTAGAAAATATATCTTTAATAGCATATCTGCAATTTATATCTGGTTTTGGTAGAGGAATTTTATACACAGTCACAATAACTATTATACTTTTCAGCTTTGAGGATAGCTCCAGAGGTTTGGCTATGGGTGCTTATCAAGCATATTATGCATTGGGAATGTTTTTAGGCCCTGCTATCTCAGGAATTGTAGTAAATAACTTTGGAATTAATGCTATATTTTGGTTATCGAGTTTTATAACTCTAATTGCATTATTGATTGGAGTTTATAAACCATATAAAACAAATCTTAAGGGAGTAAATTGATATGAAAAGCTATGAGGAACTTCTTGCAAAAGCAAAAGAATGGAGAGAGTGGTACTATGATGGAGATCCTGGAACTCCAGAAGTAGCCAAAAGTACAGAGGAAGCATTTGACCTTATTAATGCAACATTATTCGGTCATATATATCAAAGACCAACATTAGAACCAAAAATTAGATCTTTATGCACAATAGCGGCTCTGATTGTTTTAGATAAACCTAATCAATTACCAGGACACATTACAGGAGCTCTAAATTATGGATGGAGTAAAGAAGAGATAGTAGAATTAATAACTCAAATGCTTTTCTATGGTGGCTACCCTCCCTCGGTAAATTCATTAGCTGCTGCAGCAAAAACTTTTGAAGAATATGACAAAAAGCACAAATAAATCTTTAGGAGAATAACTATGGATATGAGACTTGAAAAAGATTCAATGGGAGAGCTTGAGGTTCCATCAAAAGCTCTTTATGGTGGAAATACTCGTAGAGCACAATTGAATTTTCCAATTTCAAATTTAAGATTTGGTAGATCATTTATTAAGTCGTTGGGACTTATTAAACAATCTGCAGCAGAAACAAATCTAGAATTAGGATTAATCGAAAAAGATATAGCAAATGCAATTATATCCTCAGCTCAAGAGGTAATTGATGGTGATCACGATGAAAGTTTTGTAGTTGATATATTTCAAACTGGATCTGGGACTTCAACAAATATGAATGTAAATGAAGTAATTTCAAATCTTTCAATTCTAAAATTAGGAGGAGAAATAGGTTCAAGAAACCCTGTTCATCCTAATGATCATGTAAACAAAGGACAATCATCTAACGATGTAATTCCAACTGCTATTCACATTGCAGCTGCAATATCAATTAAAGACGATCTAATTCCTTCTATGAAAATTTTAGAGTCATCTCTAGAAAAAAAATCTAAGGAATTTTGGGAAATAGTAAAAACAGGTAGAACACACCTACAAGATGCCACTCCTATTAGGCTAGGGCAAGAATTTAAGGGATACCTTGGGCAGGTAAAAAACTCTATCAATAAAATAGAATTAGCTCTTAATGAATTATCTATTTTAGCTCTAGGAGGAACTGCTGTTGGAACTGGAATAGGCATGAATCCTGAATTTTGTGGAGAAGTAATAAAAAAAATAGGAGATAAATCAGGAATAAAGTTTTCTGAAACTGATAATCATTTCCAATCTCAATCTACTATAGATGGTATCGTTTTTGCTTCAGGAATTATTAGAAGTTATGCAGTGAGTTTAATGAAAATTGCAAATGATATTAGATGGTTGGGATCAGGACCAAGAGCAGGAATTGGTGAAATCAGCTTGCCTGAAGTTCAGCCAGGGTCATCTATAATGCCAGGTAAAGTAAACCCTGTTATCGCTGAATCAATTACAATGATATGTGCACAGGTTATGGGTAACGATCAAACTGTTAGTATCGCAGGACAAAGTGGAAATTTTGAATTAAATGTTATGATGCCGGTAGCTGCTCATAATCTCCTTGAGTCTATAGAGATTCTTTCAACAGGAAGTAAAAACTTTTCAGAACAATGTATAGATGGCCTAGAAGCTACTAGTAAAGGTCCTCAAATGGTAAATCAAGGACTTGCTATATGTACTGCATTAGCACCAAAAATAGGATATGATAAAGCAGCAGATATAGCACATAAAGCTTCTTTGTCAGGAGAGACAATTAAGGAAGTTGCTCTCAAAGAAACAGACCTGTCATCTGAGGATTTAGATGTTATCCTAGAACCATTGAGTATGACTGAACCTAAATAACTAAAGGAGAAATAATATGAGTATAGAAGACAAATTAAGAGAAATGGGTATAGAACTTAATAGCCCTCCTACCCCTGTTGCAAACTACATCCCAGTTCAACAAACAGGAAACTTAATTTATCTATCGGGACAAGGTCCTAGAGATGAATCAGGGAACTTTATCACTGGAAAAGTAGGATCTGAAATCAGTGCAGATGAAGCATATGAACTTTCAAGAAATACAGCTATCAATCTTTTATCAGCTATGAAATCTTATCTAGGATCTCTAGAAAAAGTATCCAAGATAGTTAAAGTTTTTGGAATGGTTAATGCGGAAAATGACTTTGTAGACCACCCAAAAGTAATTAATGGTTGTTCAGATTTTTTTGTTGAAGTATTTGGAGAAAAAGGAAGACATGCAAGGTCTGCCGTAGGAATGGGTTCTCTACCAAACAATATGGCTGTTGAGATAGAGATCATAGTTGAAGTAAGCTAATTTTTAAGAGGAATAAAATGTCAGATTTAGGGAAAATAAAAATAAAAAAAATTAATCATGTGGCAATTCCTATAAATAACAGAAAGAAATCTTTTAGTTTATACAGAGACTTTTTAGGGTTAACTATTATTCCTTCAATGGTCGACGAAAAACATGTTATTTGGTCAAAGACTTCAGATGGAACAATGGTACATCTAATTGAACCTCCCGATGGACCAGGAAATGAATTAGTACAATTTCATGTAGCATTTGAAGTTGAAAATTTTGATGAAACTGTAGAAATATTAGAAAAGTCTGAGTATGAAATTACTAATGGTCCCCAGACAAGACATGATGGTCAAAGAGCAATCTATATACAAGATATGGATGGTAATACTATCGAATTCGCCACACACAACAACATAAAGCATACAGAAAGAATTGTTGATGAGTGGGGTTATACAAAAAACTCATAAACAAATTGAATAAAGAAAAATTTTCAATAAAGTCTATTTTTTGGAGCGTATATGCACCTAGCTTTTTGCTATCAATGGGACAAGGGATTCTTATTCCTGTATTACCAATATTTGCAAGAGATACATTCCAATCAGGAGATCTATTAGTAGGTTTTGCTATAGCTGCTAGGCATTTTGGAACCATGGGGTTTGATGTACCTGCGGGTATATTAATTAACAGGTTTGGATTGCAAAAAACTATGATATCAGGAGTAATACTTTTTGGTATCAGCTCTGTCATTGCTGGTCTAAGTGGTAGTTTTAGTATTTTGCTTTTTTCTAGACTCTTAGCAGGAGCTAGTTTTGCACTTTGGTCTATTTCTAGGCACGCATATATTGCATCTGTAGTACCAAATGAGTCTCGAGGTAAAGCACTATCTCTTTTTGGTGGATTAGGAAGGATAGCAACAATTATTGGACCACTAGCGGGAGGGATTTTAGCAGAGTTTATTTCAATTAGATCTCCTTTTTTCTTTCAAGGTATTATTGCTTTCATCACATTGATATTAATAATAAGAACTTCAGTAAATTATGAATTAACTCAAAGAAAAACTACCGACGGATATCTTGGAGATTTCAAAAATACATTTTTAGATCATAAAAATGCATATTTGACAGCAGGTATAGCTGCTATATCATTACAATTCTTGAGAGCTAGCAGAGAAATTGTTATTCCATTATGGGGAGATAATATTGGTCTTAGAAAAGATGAAATTGGTTATATTACTACATTAAGTTTTGCAGTTGATTCTATGATGTTTCCTATAGCAGGGTATATTATGGATAAATTTGGTAGAAGATTCACTGGAATCCCAGCATTTATGATTTTAGGATTCTCTCTTGTATTAATTGGAACAATAGACTCACCGTTACTATTCTTATCAGGTTACTCTACCTTAATAATTGCTTCAATTTTATCTGGAATAGGAAATGGTATCTCAAGTGGTCTAGTATTAACTCTTGGCTCTGATCTATCACCTCCTGATAACAAAGGAGGATTTTTAGGTATATGGAGACTAATTTCTGATGGAGGAGGTGCTGCTGGACCAACAGTTATGGGAATAGTAGCAAATTCTTTTTCTTTAGCTATTGCTAGCTATTCAAGTGGTTTTATAGCTCTAATAGGAATATTTTTCCTTAGATTTTTAGTAAAAGAAACCCTTGTTAAGAAAACTAAAAAATAGAATTTAATTTTTCTAAACAAATCTGATCTTTTTCTAAAGATCTACCATCAACCCATGGCTTAGATTCTCCAGAAAGTCCCTCAACGGCACCAAGTTCGACTGATCGTTCTATTAATTCTTTTCCTTTATTAACAGAAGGTAAAAAATTAGATTTTTCTACTAATGAAATACCTGCAATTAATCCGTAAGCACCCCAATTCGAGGTACTAGCAATTATATTCTCAGAAGTCTTTATCACAGATGGATGAGGATAAATATCTAATTCTAATATTTTTTCCATATAACACCCCATACCAATCTCATTACCACCATCTCCTATTCCTATGGATTTTGGAATTTGTTCAAATAGATAATCTAACTTTGCATTAAAATCAGAAAAATCTACACCTCTAAAATTTCTATACTTACCATCGTTAGATAGCCCCGCTCTTTCAATAGAGATAATTAAATTAGGATTATATTTATTAATCAATTCATTTGCATACTTATTTGATTCAAAATGATTTAATACTGGGAACTCAATAACTTTCTCTCTAATATACATTCCATAAAAAATATCTGACGAAAATTTATCTGTCACAATAAAAACATCATTACCAAGTTTAGTTAAGGTTTGTGCTAGTGCTACAGTTCCTGAAGGGCCATCAGTTTCAGGAGATTTAGAATTCAAAATAAAAAAACCTGAGCACAAAAAAACTGTTCCTTTAGTGCCTAATACCAAATCTGTTGATCTCTTAATAAAACCTTTATTAATATTTTCATACAATAAAGACATTCCTCTTTGATCATCTGACAATATAATTTTCTCAATTTCTTGAAAGGTCACTATATTACCGCCATCTCCTCATCCGTGAGATCGGTAACAAACATTTTACCAGGGGAATGTGTTATTGAAATATCTATTTTTGCAGATTCCAAAACAAGCTGTGGAGTTACACCACACGCCCAATATAGAGGTATAAAATCTTTTTCATTTTCAGGAATCCAAGGATCACCAAAATCAGGATCATAAGGATCAGAAATTCCTATTTCTTCAGAATTTCCAATTTGAATAGGAGTTCCGTGTTGATTTGGGAATCTACTAGTTGCTTGTATTGCTTTTACTACTTTTTCTCTTCTTATCCATCTTTGTGTAACAACTAGTTTTCCATGGAAATTTCCAGCTTTTTCTGTATCAATTGATGTTATGAACATAGGAACATTTTTTTTTCTCTCAAAATATGGAAGTTCAATTCCATTTTTTACTAATTCATTTTCAAAAGTAAAAGAACAACCCAATAAAAATGCAACAAAGTCAGATCTCCAAAATTCGCTTATATCTGTAGCAAATTCAGAAAATTTCCCATCCTTAAAAATTTTATACTCAGGAACATCTTTCCTAATATCTGAATCTTCAGCAAAAGATGACACATAATTTCCAGGATCCATTACTTCAACAATTGGACATGGTTTAGGATTTCTCAAACAAAATAAAGTAAAATCAAAAGCATAGGATTTAGGTATAATCACCACGTTAGTCTGAACATGTCCCTTTGCAAGTCCAGATGTTGTAAAGTTATCACCATTCCTTGCTTTTTTTCTTATTTCAATAGGTTTCAATTAATCAATCTCCTAATTTTATATGGTCTGAAATTTTTTCTCCCATCATAATTGCCGTAGCATTTGTATTTGCTCTCACACAATCTGGCATAATGGAACAATCTACTACTCTCAAACCTTCAATACCATGAACTTTTCCATATTTATTAGTAACTGCATTTTCATCATCTTCTGAACCCATTTTACATGTTCCAGAAATGTGATGCATTGTATGAACTTTAGAGTTTATCCAATACCTTAGTAATTTTTCATCCTCTAAAGCTTCAGGTAAAGGTTCTATTAAATCTCCCCTAAAGGAGTCAAACTTACTATTTCTTGCTATCTCATAGTTAAGTTTTATACCCTTAATTAGTCTTTCTGTATCATAATCATTATTCAAATAATTATAGTTAATTATAGGAGAACTTTTTGGGTCTTCTTGATTAAGAGATAATTTACCATGACTTTTTGCCAAGAATAATCCTGTTGTTATAGCTATTCTTGATTCTCCAAAATCTGAACTTCTAAAGTGTAAATCATCTTTTGAAATACCTCCAGGTTGAAATCTCATAACAGAAATCATATCAAGTCTGTCATCAGAGTTCTCCGAAGTATATCTTAGAGCAACTTTTTGCGCTCCTACATCAGATAATTGATCTAAAAGTTTTTCGCTTGATTTCCATACCAACTCTACAGCAGGATGATCACTAAGATTCAGACCAACTCCTGGTAATTGATGAACATGATCGATTCCAATTTTCGACAGTGAATCTTTATCTCCAACCCCAGAGTTCAATAATAACTTTGGACTCTCTACTGCTCCAGCTGACAATATTATTTCATTACCTTCAATCACATTTCCGTTTTTTAGAATAACACCTCTTTGAATGCCATTATCTATTATAATTTTCTCACATATCGAGTTTGATAAGACTTCAAGATTATCTCTATAAATCGCAGGGATTACGTATGAAATACCCGTACTCCATCTCATTCCATTAACGTTATTTAATGGGAGTGGGCCCACTCCTTCAGAGAAAGGCAAATTATGATCTTCTGTTACAGGGAATCCCATTTCTTGAACTGATTCATAAAAAGTTAACTGATCTTCTAATAGAGTGTCTATTTTATGTCTCATAACAGGAATAGGACCTTCATTACCGTGAAATTCATTATTGAAATCAAGATCATTTTCAAGCTTGATATAATATTTCAAGCATTCTTCATATGACCAATCATCCAATCCTTTGTTTTTCCAGTTTTCAAAATCTTCAGGTATAGCTCTAATAAAAACTTGTCCATTAATTGAACTGGTTCCTCCAATAACTTTTCCCCGTGGAACTCCCATATTTTTGAACTCTTCATTAGAAATACCTTGATACTTCCAATCAAATTTAGTGCCTACAGCAAGATTACCAGTCCAGTCAGCTCCAGTAGCCATACCTTTTTTCAAGACATCAGGGATTTCATCTACATTTTCGAATGAATTTCCTGCTTCAATAAGAAGAACCTTATTGTTAGGATTTTCACTCAATCTAGAAGCTATTACACCTCCAGATGAACCAGCACCAATAACAATGTAATCGAATATTTTTTTCATATTATTTAATTTAAAGAAGCTCCACCATTCACATTTAATGCTTGTCCTGTTATCTCCGAAGAATCTTCTGAAGCAAAAAAAGCAACAGTCTTCCCAATATCTTCTGGTGTTTGCCCTCTTCCTAAAGGCGTTCTAGCCTTTACAGCTAACTCGTCAAAAACTTCTTTTGGATCCATTCCCTTAAGATTCGGGTTTTGCTCGATATGGTTTTCTGCAATCGCTCTCCAGATGGGAGTCCATATTACTCCAGGACAAACAGCATTTACATTAATATTAAATGAACCTAACTCTATCGCTAATAAATGTGTGTATTGAATAACAGCAGCCTTGGATACTAGATAAGGAGTTTGAACATTTCCTCGGTGCATATCTCCTAACCCTCGTGGTTTTCTTCCACCATGAGAAGCTATATTTACAATTTTTCCGTACTTATTATTTTTCATATGATCAACAATTGCATCTGCACTATTTACCACTCCAATTACATTTACATCAAAAGTATCATCCCAATCTTTTTTAGAATAATTTTTTCTTTCAGCAAACCCTTCAGCTCCAATAACTCCAGCATTTGATACTAAAATATCAATTTTTCCAAATTTATTTATCGTTTTATCTCTAAATTTCTCTATGTCTGATAATTTAGTTACATCAACTGAATCATAAATGAATTCTTTAGAAAGGCTCATTGCAGTTTTTTCAGCTGAATCTCCATATAAATCACATAAAGCTAAGGTTGCTCCTCTATCGTGTAATATTTTGGAAATACCTGTCCCTATACCGCTACCTGCTCCTGTGACAATTGCGACTTTTCCTACTAAATCTTTATTTGGCATACCACACCTCTTAATCTTAAAATTATTAAGAAGTATAAGTAGTATGAATAATAATAGCAAACAAATATTACTTATTAAATAAACTAAGTATTTTGTCTCTAAAAAAATTCTTTCCTAAGCTCATATTTTTAAGCCAATTATCTCCTGCTTCTGTATCGGCATTATCGGATATGAACTTAAAACATATGAAATCTAATTTATTGATCAAACAAACTTTAGCAATTGCATACGCTTCCATATCTACTAAATCTGTTTGCAGTGCTTGATTGGAAGTTACAAAACTATCTCCCGTACCGCATGAAACTCCTTTTTCATCTAAAGGAATTTGATTGATATCGTCTAAAGGAGTTTCTCCTACCATAAAGCCCAAATCAGTTACGTCCATATCCCTTTGATAAAAACTAGTCACTTGATGTAATCCTGAAAGGTTTTTATTTAATGCACCTGCACTTCCATAATTTATAACTAATTTAGGATTTGTTTTGTAAATAACTTCAGCAGTCTTGAGAGTAGCATTTATTTTACCTACTCCTGAATAAAATATCTTAAATTCAGGGAGAATTGTTTCTGGCAATTCTTCTTCTAAAGCAACTATGATTGCTATATCATCTTTACTATATTTCATTTTATGAAGAAAAGCCTCCAGGTGCATAATCTAGGCTGACTCCAGCTCTATCAGCAATAATTTTTCTGACGATACCTGAATTTTTTTTA